>JAPSGM010000107.1 GCA_031177555.1 Chloroflexota bacterium | reverse complement strand
CAGCACCTGGATGGCTCGCTCCGCCTCCAGACGGCGGTCGAGCTCGCCGCGGAGGCCGGCATCGCGCTGGATGCCGGCGAGGCCGCGGCCCGGATGGTCGGGCCCGAGCGCTGCGCGAACCAGGCCGAGCTGCTGCGGTTCTTCGACCTCCCCATCTCGTTGCTCCAGACGGCGCCCGCGCTGCGCAGGGCCGCGGCGGAGCTCGTGCAGGACCTCGCCGCCGACGGCGTGCGGTACGCCGAGGTCCGGTGGGCACCGCGGTTGCACCTCGAGGGCGGGCTCTCGGTTGGCAATGTGATCGAGGCGGTGGCGGCCGGGGCAGCGGAGGGGGCGGCATCGGTGGCGGACGATCGCGGCCCGCTGGTCGGCCTGGTCGTGACGGCCATGCGCTTCCACCCACCGGGCGCGAACGTCCTGCTGGCGCGCGCGGCCTCGGCATTCGGCCCGCCGGTGGTCGGCTTCGACCTGGCCGGCCCCGAAACCGAGTTCCCGGCGCCGCCGCACGCCGCCGCGTTCCGCGCGGCCGAAGAGGGCGGGCTGGGCCTCACCGCCCACGCCGGCGAGGTTCCCGGCGTGGACCACGTGCGCGAGGTCCTGGCCTTCGACGTGTCGCGGGTCGCGCACGGCGCAACGGCCGCCGACGACCCAGGGCTGCTCGCCGACCTGCGCGGCCGCGACGTGACGCTGGACCTGTGCCCGACCTCGAACGTGCAGGCCGGGATCGTCGCCTCGCTCGAAGAGCATCCCCTGGCGGCCCTGCACCGTGCCGGCGTGAGCGTCACGCTCTCGACCGACGACCGGACAGTGACCGGCATCACGCTGAGCGAGGAGTACGCGCGCGTGGCCGCGGCCCTGCGCCTGGCGCCGGCCGAGCTGGCCGCGATCGCCGTCAACGGGTTCCGTCGCGCCTTTCGGCCCCCGGCGACGATGGGCGACCTCGTGCGGCAGGCCGATGAGGCGTGGGGCCGGTGGGCGGCCGGCATCAGCTGATCGAGACTCCCAGCAGCCGCCCGACCTCGGCCGGATCCGCCGCCACCCGGTCCGGGCGGCGCTCCCCGCGGAGTGCGTCGGCCGCGGTTCCGTCGACCACGCCGGTGAGGACCAGGATGGAGCCGATGCCGGCGCGGCGCGCCGCGACGAGGTCGGCGTCCGGGTTGTCGCCGATCACCAGCGCGTCCGGCGGCGCGACGCCGTCGCGCTCCAGGATGGCGCGGAACATCTCCGGCTGGGGCTTGCCGATGACGAGCGGCTCGATCCCGGTCGTGGCCGCCAGCGCCGCCACGATGGCGCCGGCGCCCGGCATGAGGCCCTCCGGCGTCGGGAAGCGCAGGTCGGCGTTGGTGGCGATGAACCGGGCGCCGGCGCGGATGGCCGCCGCGGCGATGCCCAGCCGCCGGTAATCGATCAGCGGGTCGAGTCCGGCCACCACCGCGTCGTAGGCGTCCGCCAGCGGCGCGCCGTTCCAGTCCGCGGGGGCCGCGTCCGCGGCCGGCGTCACGTCCAGGCCCCCGCCGCGCAGCTCGGCCACCAGCCCTGGCGCGCCGACCGCCAGCACGCGGTCCAGCGCGGGGAGGTGGGTGCGCAGGTGCTGCAGCGTCGCGTAGCTCGAGGTGACGATCTCGTCGGCCGTGGCGGCGATCCCGTGGCCCGCCAGTCGCTCGACGTACTCCCGCCGCGTCGCCATCGAGTTGTTCGTCGCGAAGCGCACCAGCGACCCGCGCCGCCGCAGGGCATTGACCAGCGCCGCGGCCCCCGGCACGGCCTCGGGACCGCGGTACACGACGCCATCCAGGTCGAAGATGACGAGGCGCGGAATTGGAGCTGCCGGCATGGCCGGGATGATAGGGCGGGCGCCGCGTCACGGCCGCTGGCCGGCGATGAAAACGTTGAGGCGGAGATTGACAGGGCAGTATCATGCGGCGGAATCCCCGGGGTCACACCCGGCCCGTCACGGGAGGGAGCCGCCGTCGCGGCGGTCAGGCATGCACCCCACTGCGGAGGAGATTACGTTGAGGAGAACCCGTGCTCTCGGCGCCACGTTCGTGGCGCTATCGCTCGTGCTGTCCGCGTGTGCGGAGGTCGGGCAGGCTCCAGCCCTGGAGGGCTGTGGCGACCCGAACAGCGGCGACGCGGTGAAGATCGGGGGGGTGACGGACATCGGCCAGCTTGAAGACAAGTCGTTCAACGAGGGCGGCTGGTGCGGCACGACCACCGGGGCCGAGGCCGTCGGCGGGCAGGCCCGGGTCATCGTCACCGAGGAGACCGCCGACTACGCGAACAACATCAACACGCTCGTCAACCAGGACTTCGGGATCGTCGTGACGTATGGGTTCGCGCTGGGCGACCAGACGGCCGCATCGGCCAAGGAGCATACGGACGTCAACTTCATCGGGCTGGACCAGCCGGTGTGCGTTGACGCGGAGGGCAACGACGACAACACCTTCGCGTGCGAGGGTGACGCCGCCGCGCTCCTGCCCAACTACGAGGGCCTGATCTTCAACGAGTCGCAGGCCGGCTACCTCGCCGGCATCGTGGCGGCCACCATCAGCGAGACGGGCATCATCGGTGCCGTCGGCGGGATCGACACCATTCCGGCCGTGGTCTCCTACATCGGCGGCTACGAGAACGGGGCCAAGTCGGTGAACCCGGACATCGAGGTGCTGATCTCGTACGTGTCCGAGGACATCAACACCGCCTTCAACGACCCAACCACCGGGCGCTCGCTCGCCGAGCAGATGCTCGGCCAGGATGCGGACGTCATGTTCCAGGTGGCCGGCCTCAGCGGCCAGGGCGCCCTGGAGGCGGCATGCGACGCGGATGCCTACGGCATCGGGGTCGACACCGACCAGGCGCTGGCGCTGCCGAACCTCGACTGCATCGTGACCAGCGCCGAGAAGAAGCTCGTGGACGCGGTCAGCGAGGCCATCCAGCGCGCGCAGGACGGCTCGGCGGCGGGTGGCACGATCCTGCTCGACGCGGCTTCCGACCCGCCGAAGGTCGGCGTGTCGCCGTTCCACAACCACGCCGACCTCCTGACCGAAGACCTGCAGGCGCTCCTCGACGAGGCGACCGCCGCCATGGCGGCCGGTGAGCTCGACGCCTGCGCCGGTTCCGGCGTGTGCGGACCGCCGTTCGAGCAGGACTGAGGTCGACGACGGCCGACTGACGAGGGGCGAGCCAGACCGGCTCGCCCCTCGTGCTATGCGGGCGCGAACGGGCACATGACTGAGCAGCAACGACCTCCCGTCCTGGAGATGCGCGGCATCACCAAGCGGTACCCAGGTGTCGTTGCGAACGACCAGATCGACCTCGACGTCCGCCCCGGTGAGATCCATGCGCTGCTCGGCGAGAACGGCGCCGGCAAGTCCACGCTGATGAACATCCTCTACGGCCTGGCCGCGCCGGACGCCGGGGAGATCCGGCTGGGCGGAAAGCCGGTGACGATCGACGGGCCGGCGGATGCCATCGCGCGCGGGATCAGCATGGTCCACCAGCACTTCATGCTGGTCCCGGTGCTCTCGATCGCCGAGAACATCCTGCTCGGCGAGGAGCCGATGGCGAACCCGGTCTTCCTGGACCGTGCCGCGGCCCACAGCCGAATCCGGGCGCTGGGCCACACCTTCGGCTTCGACGTCGACCCCGAGCTGAAGGTCGGGAGCCTCTCGGTCGGATGGCAGCAGCGGGTCGAGATCCTCAAGGCGCTGTACCGAAATGCCAACATCCTCGTCCTCGACGAGCCGACGGCCGTGCTCACGCCCCAGGAGACGACGGAGATCTTCAGCGTCCTGCGCCGCCTGGCACAGGAGGGCACCAGCATCATCTTCATCAGCCACAAGCTCTACGAGGTGCTGGAGATCGCCGATCGGATCACGGTGATCCGACGCGGCAGGGTCGTCGGGTCGCGGACGCCCAGCGAGACGACCGAGGATGAGCTTGCGGCCATGATGGTCGGCCGCGGCGTGCAGCTGGTCGTCGAGCGCGGGGAGAGCCATCCGGGCGAGCCGATGCTGCAGGTCGACGAGCTCCACGTCGGCGACGACAAGGGTCGGGAGGTGGTGCACGGCCTCAGCGTCGAGGTGCGGCGGGGCGAGATCTTCGGCATCGCCGGCGTAGTCGGCAACGGCCAGGACGAGCTGGTCGAGGCGCTCGTGGGGCTGCGGCGCCCGCTCGGCGGCCGCGTCCGGCTCGACGGCCGGGACATCACGGGCATGTCGCCGCGCCGGCTGCACCGCATGGGCATCGCGGTCGTGCCGGCGGATCGGCACCGGTTCGGCCTCGTTCTCAGCTTCCCGATCACCGACAACTGCGTCCTCAACGACTACGCGGAGCCGCCGTACGCCAGGGGCATGGTCCGCAGCGAGGAGGCGATCCGCGAGCGTGCGCGGGAAGCGGTCTCGGCGTTCGACATCCGCACGCACTCCATCGACGCGGTGGCGGGGACCCTCTCCGGCGGCAACCAGCAGAAGCTGGTCGTCGCCCGCGAGTTCGAGGGAAACCTGCGTCTCCTCATCCTGGACCAGCCCACCCGCGGGCTCGACGTGGGCAGCATCGAGTTCATCCACCGGCAGGCGATCGCCAAGCGCGACGACGGCACGGCCATCCTGCTCGTATCCGCAGAGCTCGACGAGGTGCTCGAGCTCTCCGACCGCGTCGGGGTGATGTACCGCGGCCGGATGGTGGCCGTCGTGGACGCGCGCAGCGCGAACCGCGAGGACATCGGCCTGCTGATGGCGACCGGCGGGAAGACCGACGTCATCGCCGATGCGGCCGAGGCCGCTCCGTGACCGAGCCCGACCGGACGCCGGCCGCCGGAAGGACCTCCGGGCGCGCCTGGCGGGGCAGGATCCCGTCGCCGGGGGGCATCGTCCGCATCGCGCTGATCCCGGTGGCCAGCGTGGTCGCCGGCCTGCTGGTGGGCGGCGTCATCATGCTGCTGTCCAGCCTCGCCACCGGCGGCTTCAACATCGCGCTGCCGCTCGTCGCCTACAGCAGCCTCTTCACCGCGGCCTTCGGCAGCATCAACGGCATCTTCTTCACGTTGATCAGCGCCACGCCGCTGATCCTGGGAGGCCTGGCGGTTGGCATCGGATTCAAGGCCGGCCTGTTCAACATCGGTGCCCAGGGCCAGTACCTCATCGGTGCGCTGGGGGCCGCCGGCGTGGGCGCGGCGGTATCCGGCGCGCCGGCCGTGGCGGCGATCCCTGTCGCGCTATTGGCCGGCGCGGCATGCGGCGCGGCCTGGGGCTTCATTCCGGGCGCGCTGAAGGCCTGGACCGGTGCCCACGAGGTGGTGACCACCATCATGCTGAACTTCATCGCCAGCGCCGTGATCGCCTACCTCGTCACGGGGCCGCTGCTGGCGCCGGGCGCCTCGTTCGCGCAGACGGGCCCGGTGGGCAACGCTGAGCTGCCCATCCTGTTCGGCAGCCAGGGCCACCTTGGGGTGCTCATCGCGCTGGCCGCGGTCCCCGCCACCTGGTGGCTGCTCTGGAAGAGCACGCTCGGGTTCGAGATCCGGACGGTCGGCGCCAACCCCGATGCCGCCCGCTACGCGGGCATGCGGCCGGCGGTGATCACGATCCTGACGCTGTCGCTGTGCGGGATGCTGGCCGGGCTGGCGGGCGCCGGCCAGATCCTGGGCATCACCCACTTCATGCAGGCCTCGTACGGCACGGCCATCGGCTTCGACTCGATCTCGGTGGCCCTTATCGGGCGGGCCCACCCGGTCGGCATCCTGTTCGGCGCGCTCCTCTTCGGCGCGATGCGCGCCGGGTCGGGCCTGATGCAGATCAGCGCCGGCGTGCCGAGCGAGATCATCGACGTGATCCAGGCATCCATCCTCCTCTTCCTGGCCGCAGACGTCCTCGTCCGGCGGCTGCTCCGCGTCCGTCGCGCCGAGGGCGTCGAGCTCGAGGAGCTCCAGACGGTGAGCCGCACGTACGGCGGGACGCACTGATGGAGGCGTTCCTGGAGGCGATCTACGGCATCCCGGTGCTCGGGATCCTCTTCCAGCTGGTCGGCTACCTGGTGGACGTGGCGCCGGACATCGGGCCCATCGTGCTGGGCCTGGCGACCCCGATCGCCCTGGGGGCCATGTGCGGCGTCTTCAACGAGCGGTCGGGCATCGTCAACATCGGGATCGAGGGCATGATGCTGACGGGCGCCTTCACCGGCTTCCTGGTCGCCGGCCTCGTCGCGCAGGCCATCGGCAGCGAGGGCGGCCCGGTCTTCGGGGCGTCGCCGGCCATCCTGCTCGGCGTCCTGGCCGCGGTCGCGGCGGCGTGCCTGCTCTCGCTGCTCCACGCCTGGCTATGCGTGACCATCCGGGCCGACCAGATCATCAGCGGGACGATCATCAACATCGCGGCGCTGGGGCTCACCGGGTACCTCAATCGCCTGCTGATCACGCCGAACCCGCGGCTGGGGGCCGGCACCTTCTCGAAGTTCTCGCCCCCCGAGTGGCTGGTGGACATCCCCGTGGTCGGCTGGCTGTTCGAGATGTTCCTGCGGCAGGGCCCCATCGCCATGTCCGTGCTCCTCCTGGTCATCATGCTGCAGGTGCTGCTGTTCCGATCGCGCTGGGGTCTGCGCACGCGTGCCGTCGGCGAGCATCCCAAGGCCGCCGACACGGTGGGCATCGACGTGATCCGGCTGCGGTACCGGAACGTCATCATCGGCGGCGTGTTCGCCGGGCTGGCCGGCGCCTACCTGACCCTGGAGGCCTCGAGCTCGTTCCAGAACGGCATGACCGCCGGACGCGGCTTCATCGCGCTGGCGGCGGTCATCTTCGGTCGCTGGACTCCGCTCGGCGCGCTCGGAGGTGCACTGCTGTTCGCGGCGGCCGGCGGCCTAG
>JAPSGM010000106.1 GCA_031177555.1 Chloroflexota bacterium | reverse complement strand
CCCCGTAGTCGGGATGACGCTCGATCCAGGCGCGAATGAACGGGCAACGAGGAACGACGGGCATGTGGCGTGCCAGCGCATCGTCCAGGGCGGCCCTGGCCAGGCGGCTGCCGAGCCCGCGCCCGCCCTGCGCCGGGTCGACCACGGTGTGCACGAAGATCCGGCGGCCGTCGCGGTCGCGGTACTCGGCGAAGCCGGCCACCGTCCCGTCGAGGAGGAGCTCGTAGCGTCCCTCCGCCGGATTGTCACGCACCTCGAGGCGTGGCTCGGCCGTCGAATGGGCATCGGTCACGGTCACAGACTAGCGCTAACCTGCACCCGATGGCCGGCACGCAACGGTTCGACCCGTACCGCATCCTCGGCGTGGGCCGCGAGGCCACGCCCGGCCAGGTCGCGCGCGCCTATCGCACCCAGGCCAAGCGCTTCCATCCCGACCTGCACGGGCCCGATGCCGCCCGGCAGATGCGCGACCTCAACCGCTCCTGGCACATCCTGTCCGACCCCGCTCGCCGGCGCGCCTGGGACGCCGGCCATCCCGTCTTCTCAGCCGCTCCCCACTGGTCGCCAGCACCCCGACCGATGGCGCGGGCTGCACCGACGGCGGCCGGCACCTGGTCCGCGTGGGAGCCGCCGCAGCCTGCGCCGGCGGACGCCGGCCGCGTCCGCGTGGCCGAGAACTGGCCGCGCCGGCGGCGGGAGGCGCCGGCCGTGCCGGCCGGCATGCGCGACTCCGGCTGGCTGGCGGCCGCGGTGGCGGGCGTGCTGGTCGTCGCCATCGTCGTGCTGGGCTGGGTCGCCTCAGCCAACCGGGCCTCGGCGACGCCCGGCCAGGCGCTGGACGCGCTTGGCGTGTCTTCCGTCATGCGGGTGGCGCTCGATCCCACGCAGGTGCTGGCGGTGTACCGCGCCGGCGACGCGCGCCTCGGCGTGGCCACGGCGCGCCTCGGCCCGCGCGGGTGGGAGGGGAGTCTCCTGGAGGAGCGGCCCGCCGGCGGGGAGACGGCGGTCCTGCTCGCCTCGGACGACAGCGGCAGCGCCTGGCGGACCGTCGTCTTCGGGCGAGCGCCGGCGGGCGTGACGCAGGTGCGGCTGTCCGTGGCGGCCACCGGCGGGCAGGTCGTCGACGGGACGTGGGCGATCGGGGTGAGGGCGCCGCTGCGGCCCGAGCAGCTGAGCTGGCGCTTCGAGGGCGCCGACGGCACCGTCGTCCGCTCCGGCAGCGGCGAGCTGGGCCAGCGCTAGGGCGACAGGCGCTCCGCCAGCCAGCCGATGGCCATCGGGTAGCGCCACTCCAGGTCGGCGTGGGTCCCGTCGAACAGCTCGAAGCGCACGGCCGACTCGTCGACCCCGGCGCGCAGCACCGCCGCGTGGTAGGCCTGCGCCCCCAGGTCCAGGTAGTACTGGTCGCTGCGGCCGGCGTCGATCCAGATCGCGCGCAGCGAACGCAGCGCGTCGGCCTTGCCCTCGGCCATGCGCACCGGGTCCCACGCCAGCCAGCGCTCCCAGATCTCGCGGACCATCTCGCCGGTGGCGGTATCGAAGGGGAGGCGCACGCTGCCGTCGGCATCGGCGGAGTAGCAGGCGGCCATGCAGTACATGTTGAGCAGCGCGCCGTCGCTCGGCTTCGTGCGGCCGCGACGCGCGGCGAAATCGGTCCAGAAGGCGTCGTAGGAGCCGTCGTGCTCGTCGCGGAGGGCGCGGGCCGCCTCGCGCGCATCGGGCCAGTAGGCGACCTCGAACAGGGCGTCGCCGGCGTGCGTGGCCAGCGCCGAGAAGAGGTCCGGCCGCAGGATTGGCGTGACCATGGCCCCGTAGCCGCCCGACGACTTGCCGGCCACGCCGCGATGCGCGCGCGACGCCAGCGTCCGGTACCGGTCGTCCACGAACGGCACGAGCTCGTCGCACAGGTAGGTGTGGTAGCGCCCGGTGCCCGGCGAGTCCAGGAACTGGCTGCCGCCCAGGCGGGTCCAGGCGTCGACGTAGACCACGATCGCCGGCGGAACGCCGCCGCGCCAGGCCGCGTCGATCCGCTCCGGGACGTTGGGCTGGAACGCCTTGCGGTTCCGCCACATGTCGACCTGGCCGGTCAGTCCCTGCAGGACGAAGATCGTCGGGTAGCGACGCCCCGGGTCGTCGTCGTAGCCCGGCGGCAGCTGGACCAGGAGCGGCCGGCGGTGCGGATCGCCCAGCGGGTTGCCGGTGAGGGCCTGGCTGTCGAAGGCGTGCTCCTCCAGCCTGCCGGCCAGCTCGTGCGCCCAGGGCGGCCCGATGGCCCCGCTGCCCTCCTCGTGCATCAGGTCGCCTCGCCGGCGATCTCGACGTTCACCAGCCGCCGTCCGGCCAGCAGGGTGGCGATGCCGGCCACCACCACCCCCATGACCAGCGCCGTGGTCAGGCCCAGCGGCGCGTCCAGCACGCTGGAGGGCACCTCCGCGATCGCATCGGCCAGCGAGAGGCTGTACTGCCGGACGCTGAAGGTTCGGGTCCCGGCGAAGATGCCGGCCAGCACGCCCTCCCAGATGAGCACGTAGCCCAGGCCGATGACCAGCGAGCGCCCGGTGACCAGGCTCAGGAACACGAACAGCGCGCAGTACACCGCCGAGCCGAAGGCCGCGGCCAGCGTGAAGCCGACGACCAGGCCGTCGCCCGAGCCGCCCGCGGCGATGAGCCCGGCCAGCAGGATTGGCACGCCGGTGATCAGGATCGAGCAGCCCACCGCCACGAACAGCTTGGTGAGCAGGATCGTCCAGCGGCTGACCGGCTTGGCGAGCAGGAACACGGCCGTGCCGTCCTCCACCTCGGACCCGATGGTCGATGTCCCGAACAGCAGCGCCACCAGCGGCATCAGCGCGGCCAGGCCCAGGTTGTCGAGCAGGCCGGAGGTGAAGTCCAGGTCGTCCCGGCCGTCGCCGGCGAGCCGGTAGATGAGGGCCACCAGCACCAGTACGCCGCCCAGCAGCAGGAGCAGGATGGTGCGCCGCCGGCTGAGGAGCTGGCGCAGGGTGATGCCGGCGATGACCGGGTTCATCGGCGCACCAGATAGCTGAAGACCGACTCCAGCGACTCGTCGGTCGGCAGCAGCTCGTGCAGCGTGATGCTGGCGCCGCGGGCGATGCCGGCCACGCGGCGGCTGAACGTGCCGAAGTCATCGGTGCCGACCATGAGCTGGCCGTCGTGCAGGGAGACGGTGCCGATGGTGGGCTCGGCCATCAGCGCCGCCGCCAGCGCCCGGTCGTCCGAGGAGCGGATGGTGAAGGTATGCGGCCGGTCGGTCATCAGGCGACGGATCTCGCGGAAGTGGCCGGCCGCGGCGAGCCGCCCGGCCACGATGACCAGCACCCGCTCGGCGAGCCGCTCCACCTCCTCCAGAATGTGGCTGGAGAACAGGATCGTGCGGCCCTCGGCCGCCATGCGGCGCAGCAGCTCCATCATGTGCAGCCGCTGGCGCGGGTCCATGCCGTTGAACGGCTCGTCCAGCAGCAGGATGGCCGGGTCGTGGACCAGTGCGGCCGCGACCTTGGCCCGCTGGCGCATCCCCTTCGAGTACCCGCCGATGGCGCGGTCCTGCGCCCCCTGCAGCTCGACGAGCCCGATGGCCCGCTCGGTGGCCGCCGCCGCGTCCGCGGCGCTCATGCCCTGCAGGCGGGCGTTGGCGGCGACGAACTGGCGACCGGTGAGGAACGGGTACACCGCCTCTCGCTCGGGAACCAGGCCCACGTGCCGGTACATCTCCGGGTGCCCGCGGGCCGGGTGCCCGCCAACGGTCACGCTCCCCGACGATGGCGCCAGGAAGCCGGCGATCATGTGCAGGATGGTCGACTTGCCCGCCCCGTTGGGGCCGAGCAGCCCGGTGATGCCGCCGTCCAGGCGGAAGCTGACCTCGTTGACCGCCACCACGTTGCCGTACCAGCGCGACGCTCCCTCCAGCGCGACCGTCGCCGACGCCGATGCGTCGTGCTCCTGCTCGCCGTGCGCCGCCGCCTCGGTCACGCGTGGCTCCGTCACGCGCGGCTCCGTCACGCGGCGACCCTCCGGTAGCGCCACACGATCGCCGCCGTGGCAGCCGCCGAGAGCAGGAGCGTCTCGACGCCGAAGACCCACAGGTCCAGGTTGCCGCGGCTGGCCGGCGACTCGAAGTTCGGTTCGCCCACCAGCAGGTCGCGGGTGCCGTCCGCGGCGACCATGGGGTTGACCAGCTGCGACCAGTCGGCCAGCCGGCCCCTCGTCGCCTCGCCCAGGATGCCGGCCACCGCGGCGCTCACGATGAAGACGGCGATGATGGCGCCGGTGGCGTAGGCGCGCCGCGGCGTCCAGGCGGCGATGGCCAGTCCCAGCGCCGCCAGCGGCACGGCGTAGATGAGCGGTGCCACGATCACCTGCGGCAGGTTCTCCAGCTGGTCGCCGAGGGCGTCGGCCACGTCGGTGGCGACCAGGATGCTCCCAACGAAGAGCACCAGCATCGGGGCGAAGGTCAGGATGAAGACGGCCACGATCATGGCGCCCAGCTTGGCCAGGCCGTAGTCGGCGCGCTCCAGCGCGTGGCTGAAGTACAGGCTCAGCACGCGGTTGCGCTGGTCGCCGCTGACCAGCTCGGGCGCCTGGGCCGCGACGAACAGGGCCAGGATGATGCTGATCTGGAAGATGTAGTTGTCGTAGCTGAACGGGCTGGCGCCGCCGAACGGCACGAGCGCCGAGATGGCGGTGGCTATCGCCGCCGGCGCCAGGGCGAAGGCGGTCAGCCCCCACGGCACGATCTTGGATCGCCCGCTGCGTCCCCAGCCGAACGCGGCCCGCAGGCTGTGCCAGAAGAGGGTCGCCACCGCCGCGCTGCGCCCCAGCCGCGGGCCATCGTAGGCGCGGTAGCCGAGGTCATAGATCGCGCCGGTGGCGCTCTCGCGCGCGGCAAGCGGCTCGCGCGCCGTCACCCGATCGCCTCGCCCGAGAACAGGTCCTCCAGCCGGTGGCGCTTGTGCTCGAGCCGGACCAGGGCCAGGCCCAGCTCGTCCACGGCGTCGCGCACGACGTCGTAGCGCCGCTCGTCCGGAGAGGTCACGAGCACCGCGCGACCGTCGGCGGTGGCCTCCAGGCCGCGCGCCATCAGCGCGGCGGCCAGCTCATCGGCCCGGTCCTCCACCTCCACGCCAAGCGTGCCAGTGCGCTCGGTGAAGGACACGATCGGCGCCGCGCGGAGCAGCTTGCCGGCGTCGATGGCCAGCAGGAAGGTGCAGACCCGCTCGATCTCGCCCAGCAGGTGGCTGGCGACCACGGTGGCAATCCCGAACTCGGTGCCGGTCCGCTTCACCAGGTCCAGCATCTCGTCCCGCCCGGCCGGGTCCAGCCCGTTGGTCGGCTCGTCCAAAAGCAGCAGCTTCGGGTCGTGGACCAGGGCCTGCGCCAGCTTGACCCGCTGCTTCATGCCGGTGGAGTACCCGCCGATCGGCCGGTAGCGCTCCTCGTACAGGCCCACGTGGCGAAGCACCTCAGCGGTCCGCTCGCGCGCCGCCGCCGCGGGGAGCCCGGACATGCGGCCCATGTGGGTCACGAACTCGGTGGCGGAGGCATCGGGCGGGAGGCAGTCGTGCTCTGGCAGGTAGCCGACGAACTGGCGGATCTCCGGTCCCTGGCGCGTCACGTCCAGGCCCATGACCGATGCGGAGCCGTCGGTGGGGGAGAGCAGGCCGAGCAGGATCTTGAGAAGCGTGCTCTTGCCGGCGCCGTTGGCGCCCACCAGCCCGATGATGCCGGGCTCGACCTCCAGGTCCAGCGCGTCGAGCGCGGTGACATGCTCGCCGTAGCGCTTGGTGAGGGCTCGGGCCTCGATCAGCGACATAGGCGCCCGAGTCTAGCGCCTGGGTGGCGGCCGAGCCGCGGTGCCGGGCGCGTTACGCTGTCGGGGTGACCGCCGACCCGTCGTTTCGGGCCCTGCTCCTGACCAACGAGTTTCCGCCGTCGGTGTACGGCGGCGCCGGCGTGCACGTCGGCGAGCTGGCTCGCGGGCTGCGCGAGCGCATCGGCCTCGACATACGCACCTTCGGCGAGCACGACGAGGCCGGGCCGGCCTACCGCGTGCGCGGCTTCGCGGCGCCGCACGACCTCGAGCGGGCCGATCCGCGCATGCGTGGCGCGTGGCGGGCTCTGTCGCGCGACCTGGCCATGGCCGTGGAGCCGGTCGACGCGGCGGTGGTCCACTGCCACACCTGGTACGTGCACCTGGCCGGGCTGCTGGTGCGCCATGCCTACGGCATCCCGCTGGTGGTCACCGTCCACTCGCTCGAGCCGTTGCGCCCCTGGAAGCGCGAGCAGCTGGCCGGCGGCTACGACCTGTCGACCTGGGTCGAGCGCACGGCGCTGGAGAGCGCCGAGGCGGTGATCGCGGTGAGCCGCGGCACTCGCGACGACGTGCAGCGCCTGTTCGACGTGGTCCCCGAGCGCGTCCACGTCATCCACAACGGCATCGACGCCGACTTCTACGCGCCCGACCCGGCCACCGACGCGCTGGAGCGCTACGGCGTCGACCCCGGCGTGCCCTTCGTCCTGTTCGTGGGGCGGGTCACGCGCCAGAAGGGGATCGTGCACCTGGTGCGGGCCCTGCGCCACCTGGACCCGGAGATCGGGGTGGTGCTGTGCGCCGGTCAGCCGGACACGCCCGAGATCGCGGCCGAGATGGAGGCGGGGGTCGAGGAGGCGCGGCGTCATCGGTCCAGCCTGGTCTGGATCCCGGAGATGCTGAGCCGTCCCGACGTGCGGCAGCTGTACGGCCACGCGGCGCTGTTCGTGTGCCCGTCGGTGTACGAGCCGTTCGGCATCATCAACCTGGAGGCCATGGCCTGCGAGACGCCGGTGGTGGCCAGCGCGGTGGGTGGCATCCCGGAGGTGGTGGTCGACGGCG
>JAPSGM010000105.1 GCA_031177555.1 Chloroflexota bacterium | reverse complement strand
CCACGCGCATGAAGGTGACGGGCTCGGTCCTTAGCAGCAGGCCGGCAATGATCAGGCTGAAGATCGGCATCAGCGAGTTGAGCACCGCGGCCGTCGCCGAGTCCACCACCTCCTCGCCCCACGTGATCAGCAGGTACGGCAGCGCGCCGTTGAGCAGGCCCATCACGGCCAGCGGCACCAGCTCGCGCGGCGTGCGCGGGAAGGCCATGCCCACCGCCCGCATGAAGACCGCCATGCCCACGAAGCCGATAGTCAGGCGCTGCGCCACCACGGTCGCGGCCGGCAGCTCGTCCACCGCGATCTTGATCCACAGGAAGCTGGAGCCCCAGATGAGGCCCAGCGTCGCGAAGGCAATGGGTACCGCGAAGCGGCTGAATCGGTCCATGGGGATTGCCTGAGCGGCTCGGGGTCCCGCGCATGGTAGCGGCTCAGGATTGAAGCGCCCACCCGGCACCGGCAGGGCAATTTTTGAGTCTTCGTGCGCGGATGCGCTCTCTAACCCGGTAGGCGGTCGCATCCGACCGCAAGACGCCGGGTCGTGCGTGGCCTGGCGCAGAGGACGGAGGTGTCCGGGTGACCAGGTCAATCATGCGATCCATCGCCTACGTGTCCGTGCTGACGATGCTGCTCGTCACACTCGTAGCTCCGGTCGCGGCCAGGATGTACAGCTCGTGGAGCGTCGCGGCCCCCATCGAGTCCCTGCCAGGAAGCAGTTCGGAGGTGAACACGGCAGCCGTGGATGGTTGCCCGATTCAGTCTCCCGATGGCCTCAGCCTCTACATGGCCTCGACGCGCCCGAGTGGCTTCGGCGGCATCGACCTGTGGGTGGCGCATCGGTCGAGCACCGACGTCGGCTTCGGCACGCCGGTGAACCTCGGGCCGGCCATCAACAGCGAGGCCGATGACTTCTGCCCGACCCCTGTCCGCGGCGGCGGCCTGTTCTTCGTGAGCACCCGGGGCGGCAATGCCGATATCTACTTCACGCGCAGGAACCCGGTCCACGGTTGGGCTGCGCCGGCTCCCGTCAGTGCAGTGAACAGCGCACTACCGGAGTTCAGCCCCTCGTACTTCGAGGCCGATGGGCGCGCCTTCCTTTACTTCTCTCGCGGTCCGGAGATCTACTCGGCCGAGCTGCAGGGCGATGGGACCTGGGGCGCGGTCGGCGCGGTCGCATCGCTGAACACGCCAGCCGACGACTTCCGGCCGAACGTCCGGAAAAATGGGCTGGAGATCGTCTTCGACTCGAACCGCGGCGGCGCCGGGGGCCAGGACCTGTACTTCGCAACCCGCGCCAGCGTGGATGCCGCATGGTCGACGCCAGTCAATGCGGGCGCGGCCATCAACACGGCGGCCAATGAGACGCGTGGCTCGTTCAGCTGGGATGCCGAGACGCTCGTCTTCGGACGCGCGCCCGCCGGCGAAGGCATGACCGACATCTACATCTCGACCCGAACGCCGCTGTCCGGCCGCTGACGGCACAGCTCACGCCGGGCTGTAGAGGGCTGATGGGGAGGTGGCACCGCGGTGTCACCTCCCCATCCCATCACATCGGACGTTCGGCGATTCCTAAGATTGAGTCGCTACCCCATGCACGCGACCCGTAATGGGTGTGAGGCGCTTGCCTCACCCCGAGTCGCTGACGGATGGATATGGACACCGATCTCGTGACGCGAGCTCAACGCGGTGACGAAGGGGCTTTCATGAGCCTTGCAGTGGCGTTTGGTGATCGACTCCATGCCGTCGCGCACCGAATCTTGCGCGACACCCATCTCGCCGAGGACGCCACGCAGCACGCGCTGCTGGCGATCTGGCGCGACCTGCCCCAGCTGCGTGAGCCCGCCCGCTTCGAGGCGTGGGCGTATCGGGTCGTCGTGCGCGCCTGCTACGCGGAGGGTCGCAAGTCCCGGGCCTGGGCGCCGAACCTGAGGCTCCTCGAGACGGACGAGCCGATGGCCTCCGACGCGACGCACTCGGTCCACGATCGCGACCAGCTCGAGCGCGGGTTCCGGCGGCTCTCCGTCGACCACCGAGCGGTGGTCGTCCTGCACCACTACCTCGACTTGCCGCTGTCGCAGGTGGCGCAGGTCCTCGACGTGCCGGAGGGCACGGTCCGATCCCGCCTCCATTACGCGATGCGCGGGCTGCGCGCCGCGCTCGAGGCCGACGCGCGTCCGACAGCTCAGGGAGTGGCGCAATGAGCCGCACGGAGCGCGATACAACCCGCGTCGTGCGCTCATGGCTGGAGGAGGGTGTGACCGTGCTTCCGGACCGCGTCCTGGACGCCGTCGAGGAGAGCCTGCACGCCACACCCCAGCGTCGCGGGGGATGGCTTGCGCGCCATTTCATGACGCGTGGGACCAATCGGCTCCGGTTCGGGTTCGCCGCCGCCGTCGTCGCGGCCGCGATCCTGGCCGGCCTGAGCGTGCTGCCAAGGGACGTTGGCGGACCGCCGACGCCGACTGCGACCCCGACGTCAACTGCGACGCCGACGTTAGACACGTTGCCGACGGGGACGCCGGCCAGTTTGGTGCTCGGCGAGGGACAAACGCTCGACGCGGGCACATATGCCCTGACCGAGGGCTTCCCGGTCAACCTGACGTTTACGATCCGCGATGGGTGGGAAACCTGCTCGGCAGGCGAGCACGAGCAGGGCGTCTGCCCGTCAGGGCCGGACAGCGGCTCGCGGGGTATCAGCTTCCTCATCATCGAGAACGTCGTCGCGGATCCGTGCGGCTCGGATGCGATGGTGGAGCCGCCGGTTGGTCCATCCGTCGACGACCTCGTGGCGGCGATCGCCGACCTGGAGGGCTTCGAGTCGAGCACGCCGGTAGAGGTGACGGTGGACGGGTACAGCGGCATGCAGCTCGAGGTGATCGCACCGTTCAACCCGGGATGCGACATTCGAACCTGGGCGACCGCCGACAGGTTGAATGGCGTCTCATCCAACGAGCACAACCTGTTGCGCATCCTGGATGTGGCCGGGACACGCGTCATGATCGCCGCTGCCTACCCCCCCGACGTGACCGCGGACGAGCGCTCCGAGATGGTCGGGATCATGGACTCCGTCCGCATCGACGAATGAGCCCGCCGAACGAGTTTTGAAGTTCACATCGGTGTCCCGGCCCCATACCGTGTGAGCATCGGCCGTTGACCGATGCCGGCGTGGAAGGGGTCATGGACACCGATCTCGTGGCACGGGCACAGCGAGGCGACAAGGATGCGTTCGCGGTCCTTGCTGCCGAGCGTGCCGATCGGTACCTGGCGGCGTCGCACAGGATCCTGCGCGACCTGAGCCTGGCGGAGGACGCGACGCAGCAGGCGTTGCTTTCCATCTGGCGGGACCTTCCGCAGCTTCGCGACCCGGCGCGCTTTGACGCCTGGTCGTACCGCCTCCTCGTGCGCGCCTGTTACGCCGAGGCCCGTCGCAATCGCCGTTGGACCCCGAACCTGACCCTGCTGCCGGTTGACGAACCGGTTGAGGACGACGGGACGCGGTCGGTCATCGATCGTGACCAGCTCCACAGGGCCTTCGGCCGGCTTCCCATGGATCAACGAACGGTGGTGGTGCTTCGCCACTACCTGGACCTGCCGTTCGAAGGGATCGCCGAAGTGCTCGGCATCCCCGCCGGGACGGTCGCTTCGAGACTTCATTACGCGATGCGCGGACTGCGCTCGGCGCTCGACGCCGACGCGCGACCCACAGTCCGGGAGGTGGGGCCATGAAGGCCGATCCCGAGTTGGAGCGCATCGTTCGGTCGTGGCTGCGCGAGGACCGGCAGGAGGATGCGGAACGCCTCCTCTTCGCACTCCTGGCTGACGTGGACACGACCCCCCAGCGCCAAGCCGGCTGGCTGGCGCGGAGGATCCCATTCATGAACAACAAGTCCATCCGCTACGGCACTGCCGCAGCGGTGGTCATCGCCGCCGCCCTCCTGGGCGCCAGCTTCCTGCCGCGGAACGTCGGAACGCCGGAGGCGACCCCGTCGCCTTCGGCTCGTCCGCTGGCGGGCACCACCCAGCTGGTCCCTGGAACCTACTTCGTCCACGAGGACTTCCCGGTCCGCATCACGTTTACCGTCCCCACCGAGGGGTGGCACAACTACGTGTGGGAGCGGGGGGCGGCCTCTGCCAACACGCGCGCCCTCTGTTCGCGCCCGAATTGCGACCCGCCTGATGCCGCCGGCGTCGGCTTCCACCGGATCACGGGTCTGCCTGCCGACGCCTGCAATCCGGGATTCGATCGGCTCGATGTCGGGCCCACCATCGAGGATTTGGCTGATGCCTTCGCAGATCAACCGCGACGGATCGCAACCGACCCTGTGGAAACGACCCTTGGTGACTTCCCCGCGATGTACCTGGAGCTGAGCGTGGACCCGGAGCAGCCGGTCGGCTGCGGCACCATCGTCAGCTTCTACGCCAGCAACTTCACGCGCGGTCTGTTCGGGGGCGAGAGTCAGCGGCTGTGGATCGTGGACGTGGATGGCACCCGGCTCGTCATCGAGGCCTTCGACTTCCCCGGAACGCCGGATGAAGCCGTCCAGGCCGCAACCGACATCGTCGAATCCATCGAGTTCACGCCGTAGTGATGTCGCGCGACCCGCCCGTCGCTGATGTGGACTCGACTACAGAGAGAGGTCTCGTCATGCTTCACATTGGATCCCCCACGCTGGGCCAGCGCCCGGCGCTCGTCACCGGCGTTGCGGTCGCGCTGACCGTGCTCATGACCCTCCTGGCCACCCAGCTGGTAGGCGGCGCCGCCGGGCAGTCGCAGCTCGCCGCGGTTCGGCGGGCAACCGCCGCCTTCCACGACCTCACCGTCGCCGAGGCCGCGGGGTACGGCAAGTTCCACGTCTGCACCGAGGAACCCGGCGTCGGGACCATGGGCCAGCACTTCGCCGACGGCGCCCTGGTCGGCGACTCGCTGATCAACGCCGCGCAGCCGGAAGTCCTGGTGTTCGAGCCGAAGGCGAGCGGCGGCTACCGGCTGGTCGCGGTCGAGTACGTCGTCTTGGCCGAGGCTTGGGACGCGGAGAACAGCGCCCCACCGGCCCTGTTCGGCCGCACCTTCAGCCTCATCCCATCTCCCAACCGCTACGGGCTGCCGCCCTTCTACGAGCTGCACGCCTGGCTGTGGGAGCCCAACCCCAGCGGCATGTTCGCCGACTGGAACCCGAACGTGTCCTGCCAGCACGCTGAGATGGAGTGACGACCATGCGCCGATTGATGATTGCCGTCCTGGCCGCGCTCGCCCTGCTGCCGGTCGGCCAGGCCACGGCGGCCGGCATTAGCCCGGCCCAGCTTTCGCGAGCCGGGTGGGACTGCATCCTGCCTCCTCCGTTCAACCCGAACGTCCACTGCGCCCCGCCCGGAGCGCTGGCCAAGGTCATCGCCGGCGAGGCTGAGGTGGTCACCATGCTGGCTTTCGCCACGACCGATACCACCGCGACCGATGCCGAGCTGCTCGGCACCGAGCGCATGATCCGGGCAGACCTGTTCCGCGGCCAGCCGTGTCCCACCGATCCGCCGAGCTACGAGTACAGCTGGCTGTTTCCGCGGTTCGGCTGGGACTACTACATCTGCCACACCTTCGACAGCCCATGGTGACCTGACTCGGGCCGCCTAAGGCCTGACCGATGGATCGGTCCATTTCTCGCACGAGCTCCGGTTCGCGCGCGGTCTGGCCGATCTATCGGTCACGTCTGAGCGGGAGGCCCACGCGGGCGCGCGCTTCGTGCCCGGGGCTAACCGATAGATGCTCCAAATCACGCGTGAGCGCGACCTCGCGCGAGATCCTGACCTATCTATCGACCAACGGCGCCGGATCCGCGGCGGGTAACATGCGGCGGTGACCATTCGCGTCGCCGCCTGCCAGATCGATCCCAAGCTCGGTGAGGTCGAGGCCAACCTCGACCTCATCGCGCGTGCCGTAGGTGATGCCGCCGCGGCCGGCTCGACCTTCACGGTCCTGCCCGAGGCGGCGGTGACCGGCTACGCCTTCGCCTCGCTGTCCGAGGCGCTGCCGGTGGCACGCAAGGCGGAGGCCATCGCCGAGCGGACGCTGCTGGGGCTGGCCGAGACGCACCGGATGACGATCGTGTGCGGCACCCTGGAGCCCGATGCCGACGAGGTCTTCAACACCGCCCTCGTCCTCCTGCCCGATGGCCGCCGCTACCGCTACCGCAAGATGCACCTGCCCTTCCTGGGCGTGGACCGCTTCGCGACGCCGGGCCCTGATGCGCCCTCGGTGATCGAGATCGACGGCCTGCGCTTCGGGGTGCTGATCTGCTACGACCTGCGTTTCCCGGAGGCCGCGCGCATCTGCTCGCTGGAGGGTGCCGACCTGATCGCGCTGCCCACCAACTGGCCCGTCGGGGTGGAGTTCCACCCGGACCTCTTCGCCCCGGCGCGCGCGGCCGAGAACCACTGCTACGTGCTGGCAGCGGACCGGATCGGAACCGAGCGCGGCACGACCTTCATGGGCCGATCCCTCCTGGTCGACTACGAGGGACAGGTGCTGGCCCGGGCCGGTGACGGCGAGGAGCTGCTCACCGGGGAGGTCGATCCCGAGGCGGCACGGGTGACACACGTCCAGCGGCGGCCGGGAGAGCACGAGTGGGACACCATCGGGGATCGGCGGCCGGGCCTTTACGAGCGGCTGCTGCGCCCCGGCGCAGACCGGCAGCATCCGCCGAGCGCCACGCAGTACTCGGGCGACGTCGAGTAAGGCCCCGCGGCCTCTGGCCGACAGCATCTTTCACGTGCAGCATCGAATAGGGAAGCACGCCGCGTTCCGAGTCGCGGATTTTGCTGCCGGGAGCACATTTCCGGCCGCGGCGGGGCCATTCGCGCCGCAACTTCGCAGTTTGATGCTCCAGACGAAAACGGCCGAAGTCGGCCGAGACGCCGAATGGCTGAAACACAGGAA
>JAPSGM010000014.1 GCA_031177555.1 Chloroflexota bacterium | reverse complement strand
CGCTGTTCCGCGCGCATCTCCTCGACCGCGGGCGGGCAAGGCGACACTGGAGCATCGCGGGCACGCGCTTCCGCTGACGCCCCATCCCGACACGGACCGACGCCGAAGTGGTCGCTTGGGCTCCCTTCCCCGGGACCGATGGCCGCGCTCCGCGCGGCCCGGCCGGGTCGCATCGGGCCTACCAGACGGCCAGGCCGGTCACCTCGTCCGGGGTGCGCTCCAGCTCGACGCCGGTCATCTCGCGCAGGGTCACCTCGAGGAGCCACACCGTGCAGCCGCGCATGAGGTGGCCGCCGACGCACTCGCCGCGCTCGTTGGCGAAGGTGGCGTGCGCGTGCAGGAACGGCTTGCCGTCGCGCATCGAGACGTTGCCGATGAAACCGCTCATTTCATGGTGCGTCTCGCTGGCGAGGTCCCGGTAGCGACGCTCGCGCTGGTCGAAGTAGGCGAACGCCGCGCGCCGCACGGCCCCCACCGCGCTGACCCAGGCGGCCCGGATCTCGCGCTCGGCGCAGACGCGCTCCAGCTCCTCCACCACGTCGGTGTCCGTCGCCAGCCGGCCAACCAGCGTGCGCCCCGGCTGCGCCTCCCAGAATCGCGATGCCACGTGCGACCTCCCTACTCGAAATGCCTCAGGTTCTCGGTGATCGAGGTGCGCGCCGCGGCACGCGCGGGATAGATCCCGGCCACCGAGGCGACCCCGATGCCCAGCAGCACGACTGCTGCCAGCACGCCCCAGGGCAGCGCCAGCCCGGCGGCGAACTCGCGCGGCCCGGCCAGGGTCACCGTGGTCCACGCCACCAGCAGGCCGATGCCGACCGCCGCCAGCCCGCCGACGGCACCGATGATGGCGGCCTCCGCCACCACCATGGCCTGCACCTGGCCGACGGTCATGCCGTGGCTGCGCAGGATGGCGATCTCCCTGGCCCGCTCGCCGACGCCCATGGCCAGGGTGTTCACCACGCCCAGGCCCCCGATCAGCACGGCCAGCAGCGCCAGCACGTCGAAGAGGCCCACCAGCCGCCCCAGCGTGCGGCCGAGCTCGTCGGCCAGGTCGGCGGCGGTCAGCGCCTGTCCGCCCAGCCCCAGCGCGGTCTCCATCACCGCCGAGCGGAAGGTGTTCTCCGGGACGCCGGGCTGCCGAGCGACCGCCCACAGCTCGCCCCGGGTCACGCCGAACAGCTCACGCGCCTCGGCCAGGCTGACGAGCAGCGCCCCGTCCGCGCCGCGCGACGGCAGGGAGTAGGCGACCACGCCGGCGACCTCCAGCCGGTGCGAGGGCTCGCCGGGAAGGGCGACCTCGATGCCCTCCCCCACGCTCAGCCCGTCGCGCACGGCCACCGGCTCGGGGACGAGCACCGCCCCGCCACGGCGCAGCGCCTCGAAGGCCGCCGATCGGCGTCCCTGGGTGAAGATGAGGGCACCCTCGTCCTGGAAGACGGTCGGATCGATCCCCGCCAGCAACGCCTCGTGCGCCGCGCCGCCCCGGATGACCACGGCCGGCGTCTCGACGATCGGCGTGGCCAGCCGCGCCCCGGTGATGCCCTCGATGGTCGGCCGGATGGCGTCCACCTCGTCGGCCACGCCGAGGCGGACGCCGTACCCGCCCGGCAGGATCGACGTCACCCAGCGGTCGGCGGTGGCCCGCGCGCTGGCCGATACCGAGCCCAGCGCGACCACGGCGGCCAACCCGATGGTCAGGGCGCCCACCGTCAGGGCGGTTCGCACGCGGTCGCGTCCCAGGTTTGCGCGGCCCAGTAGCCCCTCGGCTCCGAAGAGCCACTCGAACGGCCGGCCCACGACCACCGATGTCGGCTGGAGCAGGACCGCGGCGAGCAGCGTGCCGGCCAGCAGGATGCCGGCGCCCAGGAGCACCCCGGCCGGCGACCCACGCCCCCGGTCCAGCGGGTACGCCAGCAGCCCCAGCAGCACGGCGCCGCCGACCAGCGCCGCCATCCACGGCAGGCGATCCCCGAGCCGGCGACCCGGCTGGCGCGAGGGGCGCAGCGCGTCCAGCGGAGAGACGCGCGCGGCGGCCAGGGCCGGCAGCGCCGCGGCGGCGAGGGTCACCGCGATCCCCAGCAGCGCGGCCAGCAGCAGCGCGCCGGGGTGGAACGGCACGCCGGTGACCAGCACCGCGCGGGTGCTCTGCAGGAACGCGATGAGGGCCACGGCCACGAGCATCCCCAGCAGGACGCCCGCCACGGAACCCGCCAGGGCGAGAAACGCGCCCTGGCGCAGGACGATGCCAAGCACCTGGCGCGACGTCGTGCCGGCCGCGCGCAGGAGGCCGATCTCCCGCGTCCGCTCGGCGACCGTCATCCCCAGCGTGTTGGCGACCAGGAAGGCGCCGACCGCCAGCGCCACGATGCTGAACAGGAAGGCCAGGCCGGCGAACCCGGCCTGGGCGCGGTCGAGCTGCAGCTCGGCATCGGCGACGGTCTCGATCACGAATGGCTCGGTGAAGCCGGCATCGATGGCGGCCTGCACCTCGTCCCCGCGGCCCGGCGCCAGCTGCAGGTCGACGTAGCGCACCGGGACGGGGATCTCGAAGGCATTGGCCAGGAAGGGGCGGTTGAGGACCATCACCGAGCCAGAGGCCAGCGCCCCGAAGCCGGTGTCCGCCACCAGTCCCACCACGCGCACCGGCGGGACGCCCTGGCGTCGACCGTTCAGCAACAGCTCGTCACCGATGCCGAAGCCGTTGTCGCGTGCCCAGCGCTCGGTGAGCAGCACGCCTTCCGGCTGCCCCGGGTCCAGAAACGTGCCGGACGCGACGCGGTGCGGCCGGATGAGCTCCTCGTCCGCGGGATCCAGCCCGAGCAGCAGCATCGGGAAGACGCGGTCCGGCTCCACCGCGACCTGGCCCCGCTTCTCCGACACGGCGGCGGCATTCAGCACCCCGGGGATCTGCCGCAGCATCGTCACGCTGCGCGGCGTGAAGCCTTCGGCGTCGAAGGCGCGGACCCGCAGCTCCGCCGATCCGTACAGCTCCTGGGCCGCGCGGCGGACGGTCTCGGTCGTGGCCTGGCTCGCGATCAGGGTGGCGGCCAGCACGGCCACGCCCAGCGCGACGCCCAGCACCGTGAGCGCGGTGCGCAGCGGACGGGCGGCGAGCCCGCGCCAGGCGACGTCGCCCAGGCGCATCGGCCTACAGCCCCAGGGCGGCCAGGCGAGCGATCAGCGGCCGCGCCTCGTGGTCGCGGCGGCGTCCGAGCGCGATCTCGTCGAGGATGGCACCGTCCTGCACGACGAGCACCCGGTCCGCGTACGCGGCCGCGTGGGCGGCGTGGGTGACCAGCACGATGGTCTGGCCGAGCCGTTCCGACGAGTCCCACAGCAGGTCCAGGATCTCGGTGCCGGTGGTGTAGTCCAGGTTCCCGGTCGGCTCGTCGGCGAGCAGGATGGCTGGCTCGGTGGCCAGCGCCCGGGCCAGCGCCACGCGCTGCTGCTCGCCGGCGGAGAGCTGGTCTGGACGGTGCGCGGCCTTCTCGGCGAGGCCGACCATCTCCAGCAGCTCGTCGACACGGGCGCGGTGCTGGGCCCACGATTCGCCGGCGATGACGAACGGCAGCGCCACGTTCTCGGCCACGGTCAGCAGCGGAATCAGGTTGAAGAACTGGAAGACGAATCCCGTCTTGGCGCGACGGGTGAGCGTGGCCTGCTCGTCGTCGAGGCGGCTGATGTTCACCCCGTCGATCACGACCTCGCCGCTGGTCGGCCGGTCGAGGCCGCCGAGCAGATGCAGCATCGTGGACTTGCCCGACCCCGAGGTCCCCATGATGGCCACGAACTCTCCCTCGTCCACGGTCAGCGAGACCCCCCGCAGCGCGTCAACCGCGCGCGGTCCGACGGGGTAGCGCTTGACGAGGTCGCGTGCCTCGAGGATGGCCGGCATGCGCGGCAGTCTAGCCCGATGCCCCCGCGCGGCGAGGCCGCTCGCGACGCCCGGACTGTGGGCGCTCGGGGCCTAGAGGAAGAAGCCCAGGACCGAGCCGACCACCGTCTCCACCAGGCCCCCGCCGCCGGCCGAGGCGGCCTCGACGCGCATCGGGCTGGCGGTCACGACGCTTGTCGGCGTCGCGCCGCTCAGCTCGTCGTGGGGGCGCGTGCGAGCAAGTGCCAGCTCGGCCGCCGGGGCCGTGTCGCGCTCGGACGAGGCAACCAGCGTCGGCCCGTCGAACCGCTCCGAGGAGCGGGGCGCGTGCGGCCGGTCGACGCGCAGCTCGCGCGCCTTTGGCTTGCTCGGCTTGGCGCGGGCCACCGGGGCCGAGCCACCGCCGCCGGAAGGCGGAGGTGGCGGCGGGTTCGGGTTGCCGGATGGCGGAGGCGGCGGGGGCGGCGGAGCCGACGCCGCCACCATGAACAGCTCGGTGTAAAAGCGCGGGTTCCGAAGCTTGCCCAGGAAGTTGACGCCATCGGCCCCGTAGGCACCCACGCCGCCGTGCGTGAACGAGGGCTCCAGCACGTTGGCCCGGTGGCCCGGGGAGTTCATGAAGCCCTCGTGGATCAGGACCGGCGAATCGCTGTCGCTGGCGCCGCTGTTCCAGCCGATGTTCTCGCCGCCCCACGAGTAGTTCAGGCCGTTGGTGTCGTACCAGTGGTAGACCTCGTACCCGGTCCCCAGGATGGTGTGCGAGAAGTAGTTGCGCTGGACCTGGTCCTTGCTGCGCCATCGGGCCAGAGAGACGAGCGTGCCGTGCTGCTGGACGGCGCGGCGGCCGTTGTTGACGCGCGCCCCGTTCATCAGCTGCCAGAGCGTGGCCTCGGCACTGCCCTGGTTCCAGCCGCTGGCCGCCTGCGGCGTCCAGGTCAGCAGGGCCGCCGCCATCAGGGCGATGCCGGCAAGGCCGACGGCCCGTCGGATGACGCGCGGTGCTGGCTTGGGTCGGGTCTCGATCACGAGTGCTCCAGGTACTGCGTTTGCGAAGGGCCCCTCACCCTACGGGGCGCGGCTGCATCGGTCAGTAGTGCTCTGGTCCCGTCTGGAGGGGTGACCATGGGGCCGATGGGGTCCCCTCCGACGCATGGCACATCGCTTGCGCCGCCGTCGCCGCATGAACGTCAGCACGCAGCTTCCCGCCCCCATCGGCCGGCGGCGCTGGGCGATCGCCGAGGGGTACATCCCGTCGGCGAGCACCGGACCGGAGCCGGCCATGACCAGCCACGAGACGGCCTGCATCCTCAACGCCGGCGACCGCGAGGCACGGGTGACCATCTGGATCTACTTCAGCGACCGCGATCCGGCCGGGCCCTACCGGCTGACCGTGCCCGCGCGACGCACCAGCCACGTTCGGTTCAACGACCTGCGCGACCCCGAGTCGTTGCCGCGCGACACCGATTACGCCAGCGTCATCGAGTCGGACGTGCCGATCGTGGTGCAGCACACGCGGCTCGACTCGCGCCAGCCCGAGAACGCGATCCTGTCGACCATCGCCTACGGGTCGGAATGATCGACGCGCCCGACTGCCGCGTCGTCCTGGTGGGGATGATGGGCAGCGGCAAGACGACGCTGGGCACGCTCCTGGCACGGCGCACGGGCTGGCCGTACCACGACAACGACCTGCTGCTCGCCGCGGCCACCGGCCGCACCGCGCGCGAGCTCGCCGAGCGGGGCGTGGAGGCGCTGCGCGAGGCGGAGGCCGCCGCTCTCAGGCATGCCATGCAGCTCGCGCCCCCCGTCATCGTTGGGGCCGCGGCCGGCGTCGTGACCGATCCCGCGCTGCGGACGCTCGTCCGACGAGGTGGCATCGTGGCCTGGCTGACCGCGCCGGGCGCCGTCCTCGCCCGACGCGCGGCGCCGGGTGCCCACCGGCCCTGGCTGCTGCCCGATGCGGCCGCGTGGGTCGAGACAACGACGGCGGAGCGTGAGCCGCTCTACGCCGAGATCGCCGACGTGGTGGTCGACACCGACGCGCTGTCGCCCTCCGAGACGGTGGAGCGCATCCTGGCGGCGTTGGAGGATTCGGCCTGCGCTCCGTGGTTGGGCACGGCGCTTGCCGGCATGGGAGACTGATGAACGATCGCGACGCTCGCAAGTCGATGCCGCTGCCGTCGGAGGACACCGGGGACCTGGTCGAGACCCCGCGGACCGGCGTCACGGATGACTACCTCGTCGCGCGCGAGGAGGGCGTGCCCTACGTCCCGCCGACGGAGCGCGTCGTCGGCGAAGCCAGGATCGACCAGGCCGGCCCGGGCCAGGCCGCCGCACCGGCGGACGACGAGGAGGCACTGAGCGAGGACCTGTCGGCTCGAGCGCTGGCCGCCCTGCGGGGCTCCGACCTCGTGGCCGGTTACCGGCTGTCGGTGGGTGCCATCGGCTCAACGGTGTACCTGCGCGGCCAGGTGGAGTCGGTCGACGTGCTGGACGAGCTCCTGGCTCTCCTCGGCGACGTGGAGGGCGTGGAGGACGTCGTCGACGAGACCACGGTCCGCGGCCTGTGACGGTCCTGGCGCTGGTACGCGGCTTGCACTACCCTATCGACGGGGACCGGTGAACTTGGCAGGGAAGGAGCTCCCGGGGCCCCGTCTCGACGCCCGCAGCGCCTGGGCAGGTGCACGCGGGCGTCCTGGTGAGAGAGGATAATGGCTCCATGACGGTGCCGGAAGAACGCGCTCCGCACCCCGGACCCACCGAGCCCAATGCGCCCGACGGCGCCTGGCCCAGCGGCATGCCGTACACCCTCCTCTTCCCCGACGGCGACGACTACATCGGCGCCGACCTGGAGCATCCGGCACCCCTGCCGCGCGCCGGCGACACGGTCGAGTACATCGACGAGACGGGCGCCTGCCGCCGGTACCGGGTGCGCGAGGTGATCCACACCATCCAGACCTCGGCCGCGAACCGGCCGCGCGTCGAGGGCGGGACCGCATCCCCGCAGGCCATCGCCCGCGTGGACGGCGAGCCGTCCGAGAAGCCCGGCCACAGCGGCGTGGTGCGCGCCGGGCTGCCGAAGGTGCTCCTGGAGGAGATCGGCGGCTGATCGATTCGGCACGCCTCCTGCATGGAGGGGGGCGTGGCTCGGCGCGTCGGTACCCGAAAGACCTGCAACCGCTGTGGCCGGAGCGGGTCGCACGCGTTTCGGCGGACGCCGGACGGGCTGTTCGAGTGCACCACCACCACGGCCTGCCGCGCCCGCGCCATCCGCAACTCCGGCCCGCGCCACGATGGACGCGGGCGACTGCCGCGGAGCCGGGGGCTGGTTGGCTCCGCGCCGGGCGTGGCGTACGTGATCGGCGAGGACGACACGGAGCGTGAGCTCGTGGCGTCCACGCTGCGCGATGTGACCGACCTGACGGTGATCGCCGGCGCGCCCTCGAAGGCGACCCTGACGGCCCTGGCGTCGCGCAACGTCAAGCTGATCGCCGCCGCCGCCGGTTGCCTGGAGTCCCTCGCCTTTCGCAACGAGTTCGTGCTGCGCTGCCGGCAGCCCAGGCTGAGCAACGTGCCGGTGGTCCTGTACGGGCGGGACGAGCCGGTGAGCGCCGCCGCCCGGCGCATGCCCGCGGCCGCGCCGCTGGCCTATCGGCGCCCCGACGACATCGGCCCCGGGCTCCGGCGCCGGCTCCGGCACGTGATCGCGGGCGACGCCAGGGACGAGGCCGACGAGGCCGTGCTGCCGGCCGTGTGATCAGGCGTCGCGGTGGCCGGACGGCCACTCGTCGCCGCGGCCCTGGACGCGGTCCTCCTCCTTGCCCTCGCCGCTGGACTGCGTGTCCGCCACGGACACGCGCTCATCGTCATCGTCCACGCCGCCGGGAATCGTCTCGGACGCGAGCTCCGGCCGGTTGCCGATGTAGGCACCGCCATCCAGCTCGTCCGGGTCTGGTCGCTCGTCGCGACGCTCGTCGCTCATCTCGCTCTCCACGTAGCTTGGACGCGGCGGGGGGCATGCAGTATCGATGCCGAGCACGACATCCCGGCCGGCTCACGGCGTGTGATGCCAGAATCCGCCGGAGCCGATGACCTCCGACGACTCGTACCGCTGGTGGCAGGACGGCATCGTCTACCAGGTGTACGCACGCTCCTTCGCCGATGCCGATGGCGACGGCGTGGGCGACCTGGCAGGCATCGCGTCACGCCTTGATCACCCCGCATGGCTGGGCGCCAACGCCGTCTGGGTCACGCCCTTCTTCCCCTCGCCGATGGTCGACGGTGGCTACGACGTCGCCGACTACGTCGGCGTGGACCCGGCCTTCGGCTCCCTCCGCGATTTCGACCACCTGGTGGGAGAGGCGCACGCCCGCGGCCTGCGAGTGATCCTGGACCTGGTGCCGAACCACACCTCCGACCGCCACCCGTGGTTCGTCGAGTCTCGGAGCTCGCCAGACAACCCGCGACGGGATTGGTACATCTGGCGCGACGCGGCCGCCGACGGCGGCCCGCCGAACAACTGGATCAGCGAGTTCGGTGGCCCGGCGTGGACGCTGGATCCCGGCACCGGGCAGTTCTACTACCACGCCTTCGCATCGGCCCAACCGGACCTGAACTGGCGCAACCCGGAGGTCCGCCACGCCATCCACGACGCGATGCGCTTCTGGCTTGAGCGCGGCGTGGACGGCTTCCGGGTCGACGTGCTGTGGCACCTGGTCAAGGACGAGGCGCTGCGGGACAACCCGGCCAACCCGGACTACGTCGAGGGGCGCGACCCGCCGTCGCGTCGCCTGCTGCCGGTGTACTCGGCCGACCAGCCGGAGGTGCACGAGGTGGTCGCCGAGATGCGGGCGGTCCTCGACGAGTACGACGAGCGGGTGCTGATCGGCGAGATCTACCTGCCGGTGGATCGGCTGGTGGCCTACTACGGCCGCGAGGGCAGGGGCGCGCACCTGCCCTTCAACTTCCACCTCATCCTGGCGCCCTGGGACGCGCGGGAGATCGAGGCCGTCATCGATTCCTACGAGGGGGCGCTGCCGGACGACGCCTGGCCCAACTGGGTGCTCGGCAACCACGACCTGCCGCGAGTGGCCAGCCGCATCGGTGACGCGCAGGCCAGGGTCGCGGCCGTGCTGCTGCTCAGCCTGCGCGGGACGCCGACGCTGTACTACGGCGAGGAGCTCGGCCTTCGCGACGTCCACGTGCCGGACGCGCTCGTGCAGGACGTGCGCGAGACCAACCAGCCGGGGCGCGGGCTGGGCCGCGATCCGGTGCGCTCGCCGATGCCCTGGGACTCCACGGCAACGGGCGGCTTCACGACCGGCGTCCCGTGGCTGCCGCCCGGCGAAGGGAACCTGGCTCGCAGCGTGGCGGCGCAGCGCGACGACCCCGGCTCCATGCTCAGCCTGTACCGGCGGCTGATCGCCCTGCGCCACGCCGAGCGGGCCCTGGCCGTGGGCAGCTACCGTCCGGTGCCGGCCCTCGGCAGCATCCTGGCCTATCGACGGCAGCACGCCGAGCGTGAGCTGCTGGTCTGCCTCAACCTGGCGGGCGTGGCGGGGTCGTTGCAGCTGCCCGACGGCTTCGAGGCCGGCCGCGTTCTGATCTCGGCGGCGGGGGCGGCCGAGGGGACCGAGGTCCGCGGCCATCTCGAGCTGCCGGGCGACGAGGCGCTCGTGCTGGAGCCGCTCGCGCCGGGCGGGCGCGCCGCGCGCGAGCGCTGAACCGATCACCGACGCAGCATGTAGATAGTTGTCGGATCTCCCACGGGAGCGCGCTCATCGCATCGTCGCCACTGTCCGCGTGGCGGGTGAGCCTGCATCGGATGCGCAGCGACTGGCCGATCGTTGCCGCGGCCTGGCTCATCACCCTCCTCGCGGCGATCCTGCTCGCTGCCGGTCCGATCTACTCCGATGCCGTGTCGCTGGCCGGCCTGCGCCGCGTCCTGTCCGATGCCCCCGTCGCCGACGCCAACGTCGAGGCCACCGCGCTCGTCCCGGCCGCCGAGCTCGAGCGCGCGTCCGCGGAGGTGGAGCGGCAGGTCAGGGCGGCGTTCGGCAGCGTGCGCGCCGACATCGAGCGCAGCGGCCGCTCCGAGACGTTCGGCCTCGCCGTGCCGCAGGGCGGGGAGGTGCGCGACCTGGCCATCCTGGGGTTCGTCGACGGCATCGGCGACCACGCCCGGATCCTGGCCGGCGCCTGGCCCCAGACCGCTGCCGGCGGCCCGGTCCAGGTCGCCGTCGCCGCGCCGATCGCCGAGGCGCTCGGCTGGGAGATCGGCGACGAGGCCACGCTCACCGACCGCCGCGACGAGTCGCGAAGCATCGAGGTGCGCCTGGTCGGCGTCTTCGCCCTCGACGACCCCTCGGATCCGTACTGGTGGGGCGAGCAGCTGCTGATCGAGGGCTGGACCGAGACGCAGGCCTTCCGCACCTTCGGACCGATGATCACGACCCGCGACGAGCTGCTGCGGCGCGTCGTGGACCAGGAGGTGCGGGTCGCGTGGCACGCCTTCCCGCGCTTCGACGAGCTCACCCTGGAGGAGGTCGCCGGACTGCGGGCCGGGGCCTCGCGGCTGCCCGATCGGCTGAGCTCCGCGCTCGGTGGCTCCTTTCCGACGGCCGACACCGCCCTCGATGAGATCCTCGCGGTGGCCGACCGCTCGCTGCTCGTCACCCGCAGCGGCGTCCTGCTGCTCATCGTGCAGCTGGCCATCCTGGCCGCCTACGCGATCGTCCTGACCGCGGGGCTGCTGGCCGAGCACCGCCGCGGCGACACGACGCTGCTCCGGTCGCGCGGCGCCGGGCCGCTCCAGGTGGCCGCCATCGCTCTGGTCGAGGCGCTGGTGCTCGCCGTGCCGGCCGCGCTGCTGGCCCCGTTCCTGGCGGCCGCGGCGCTGGAGGCCTTCAACGTGGCGGGTCCGCTGGCGGCGGCGGGGGTCGAGATCGTGCCGCTGCTGTCGACCACGGCGTTCGTGGTCGCGGCCGGCGCCGCGCTGGGCGCCGCGCTGCTCCTGGTGGTGCCGGCATTCCTGGCGGCGCGCTCGTTCGTGGACGAGGAGGGGCGTCGCTCGCGGGCCGAGACCCGCACCATCGGGCAGCGGCTGGGGATCGACGTGGCGCTGTTGGCGGTGACGCTCATCGGCTTCTGGCAGCTGCGCCTGTACGGCGCTCCGCTGACCCAGACGGTGCAGGGGACGCTGGGGCTGGACCCGCTACTGGTGGCCGCTCCCGCCATTGGGCTGCTGGCCGGCGGCGTCCTGGCGCTTCGCGTCGTCCCGCTACTGGCGGCCGCCGCCGAGGCCATCACCCGCCGTGGCCGGCGCCTGGTGGGGGCGATGGGCGCGCAGCAGGTCGCGCGCCGGCCGCTGCGCTACACGCGCGCCGCGCTGCTGCTGATGCTGGCCATGTCGATGGGCGTCTTCGCCATCTCGTACGCGGACACGTGGCAGACCTCGCAGCAGGACCAGGCCGCCTACCAGGTGGGCGCCGACGTGCGTCTCACCGCGACCGCGGGCGGCGGCGCGGTTCCGGCCTGGTCGCTGGAGGCCGCCCTGCGGCGCGTCCCGGGCGTGGTGGACGCCACGCCGGTGGAGCGTGACTTCCTGCGCATCCCCGCCGGCGGCCAGCAGGGCGAGATCCTGGCTATGGACGTCACCTCGGCCGCCGCGATCGTGGCCATGCGCGGCGACCTCAGCGCTGCGCCGCTGGCGGACCTGCTGGCCCCGCTGGCGGACGCGCGGCCCGCTCCCGGCCTGGTGCGGCTCGACCCGCCGCCGCGCCGCCTGCGCATCGAGGGCCGGCTGGACATCCAGCGGGTCAGGGTCCTGGAGTTCGTCGAGGAGACCCAGGCCTTCATCTACGACCTGCGCGACGCCGAGGAGATCGGCCGGCTCGGCCTCGGGGCGGAGGTCGTGCTGCGCGACGGGACCGGGCTGATCCAGCGCTTCACCGCTGCCACCGAGGCGTGGGACCCGGACGGCCAGGCGATCGTCATCGACCTGTTCCCGTCCGCGCCGCGGGCCGCGGCCGCGGTCGAGGAGATCGGCGGTGCCTTCACCGGGCCGCTGGAGCTGCTGGCGGTCGACCTGACGGTGGGCCTGCCGCCGTCGGCCATCGCCGACGAGGGGCGCGTGGAGCTCATCGGCGTGTCGGCCAGCGCGTCCGAGGAGGGCGATGACTGGCAGCCTGTCGACCTCGACGGAGCGGGCGGCTGGGACGCGCGCGTGCTGCGCAACCAGGGGCCGGCGGCCGAGCCGCTGCCGGGCCAGGTGCAGGAGCGCACCTTCATCCTGGGCGGGGAGGGACCCACCGGCGCCCTCGTCGGACCGGACCAGCCCGGGGCGCGGCCGCCGGCTATCAGCTTCATGGGCTCGGCGGTGCCGCCGCTGGCCGGCGCTCCAGTGCCGGCGGTCGTCAACCAGGCCTTTCTCGACGCCACTGCCACCACGGTCGGCGACGAGCTCTCGGTCCGCGTCGGCGGCCTGCTGCGCAGGCTGCGGCTGGCTGGCGTGCTCGACTCGTTCCCGACCACCGACCGGCAGCGGCCGCAGGCCGTCGTGGACCTGGCGACCGCAGGCCTCATCGGTTTCGCCGACAGCCAGGCCACGCTCGTCCCGCTGGTGTGGTGGGCCTCCGCCACGCCGGGGTCCGGCGTGGCGGTGGCCGCCACCCTGGACGCCGGACCGTACGTGGCCGGCACCGTCACCAGCCGCACCGGCCGCGCCGAGCAGCTGAGCGCCGATCCGGTGGCGCTCGGCATCATCGGCGCCCTGTCGCTGGGGTTCGTGGTGGCGGGCCTGTTCGCGGTGATCGGTCTGGCGGTGAGCGCTGCGGTGTCGGCCCGCCAGCGGCGCACCGAGTTCGCGCTGCTGCGGGCCCTGGGCCTGTCGTCCGGCCAGCTCTCGGGGTGGCTGTGGCTGGAGAACGCGGGCATCGTGGCGGTGAGCCTGGCCGCCGGAACCGGGCTGGGGCTGCTGATCGGCTGGGTGGCGCTCCCCTTCGTGACGGTGACGCAGGAGGCCACGGCGCCCTTCCCGCCGCCGCAGGTGCGCACGCCCTGGCAGAGCATCGGACTGCTTGTGGCCATCAGCAGCCTGGCGCTGGGCGCGACCGTGCTGGTGCTGGCCCGGGTGCTGCGGCGCATCGGCATCGGGTCCGTGCTGCGCATGGGCGAGGATTGACCGGTGCGTGCCATCTGGTCCGCCGCCTTCCTCCTCCGCCGCCTGCGAGGCGACGCCGGCGTGGCACTGATGGTGTTCGGGCTGGTGGTTGTGACCGCGTTCCTGTTGGCCGCCGCCCCGCGCCTGTTCAACACCGTCGCCGACGCCGGGCTGCGGCACGAGCTCGAGGCGGCCCGCGTCCTCGAGCGCAACCTGCAGATCTCGGTGCTCGGCCCGGCCACCTCCGGCGGCCTGGAGCGCCTCGAGGAGCAGCGCGACGCCTTCGAGGCCGACATGCCCGACGCGCTGCGGTCGCTCCTGGTCGAGCGCGCCATCAGCGTCACGTCCATGCGCTTCGCGGTGACCGATGCGCCCGACCGCACCTTCCAGACCACGTTCATCAGCCTGCGCTACCAGGACCGCCTGGAGGGCGCGATCGAGCTGGTCGAGGGGCATTGGCCCGGCTCCCATGGCGCGCCGCTGCCACCCCCGGACTTCGGCTTCGTCCCGGAGGACTACCAGCCGCCCGAGGTGCTGCCCCGGTTCGACATCGCGCTGTCGGACGCGACATCCGAGGCGGCCGGCCTGCGGCTCGGCGACATCATCACCGTGAACGCCGACGGCAACGATCCCATGCTGGCGCGCACCTTCGCCGTCCCGCTCCCCGCCGAGTTCGAGGTGGTGGGCATCTTCTCCCTGACCGATCCCGATGCCGACGCCTGGTACGACGACCGCTCGATGCAGGTCCTCGGCATGGCCGGCTCGGACGACAACCCGATCGCCCTGGTCACGGCCCTGATCGACGACGGCGCCTATGTGGACATGGCCGAGAGCGGCCTGCCGTTCGTCCACGACTGGCGCTACCTGATCGACCCGGCCCGGCTGGACAGCGACGAGGTCGACGCCCTCATCACCGAACTGCAGCGCATGCAGTCCGCCTTCCTCACCTCCAGCACCACCAGCGCCAGGAGCTCCGACCCGGTGCTGCGCACCGGCCTGCCGGGGCTCCTGCGCGGCTACCTGGCCGAGCGCTCCGCGTCCGAGGCGGTGCTGTCCGTGGCGGCGATCGGCCCGCTGGTGCTGGCCGCGGGCGCGGTGGGCATGGTCGGCATCCTGCTGGTCGCCCGCCGCCGCCCGACCCTGGCGCTGACGCGCGGCCGTGGTGCATCGGGGCTGCTGCTGATCGGGACCCAGCTGTGGGAGGCGTTGCTGCTGGCCGGCGCGGCCGGCCTGCTGGGCCTGGCGGTGGCGACGCTGGCCGTGCCCGGCCGCGCCGACGTGGCGTCCGCGCTGCTGGCGTTCGCCGTGGTGCTGGCGGCGGTTGGCGCGCTGGTGGCGGCGACCTGGCCCTCGGCGCGGCGGCCCCTCCGCGAGCTCGGCGCCGAGGAGCGGCCGGCGGTGCGCCCCTCCGGACGCCGCCTGGTGCTGGAGGGAACGGCCGTGCTGCTGGCGGTGGGCGGCATACTCCTGCTGCGCCAGCGCGGACTGGCGATCGAGGAAGGCGCGGGGAGCGGGCTCACGCGATTCGACCCGCTGCTGGCGGCCACGCCGGCGCTGGCGGGCGTGGCGATGGGCATCGTGGCCATGCGCCTCTACCCGCTGCCGGTCCGCCTGCTGGGCTGGCTCGCGGCGCGGCGGCGGGACCTCGTCCCGGTCCTGGGGCTGCGCACCATCGGCCGCCACCCGAGCTCGGCCAACCTGCCGCTGCTGGTGCTGATGCTGACCGCCGCCTTCGGGGCCTTCGCGTCGGTGGTGACGACCACGGTCGACCGCGGGCAGCTGGTTGCCTCCTGGGAGAACCACGGGGCGGACTTCCACATCTCACGCATCGGCGGCGGCCCGGTGGAACGGATCGACCCCGCCCAGGTGGCGGGCGTGGAGGCCGTCGCCGGAGCCTACGTGGACCCGCGGGCGGCGTTCGCCAGCGCCGAGACGACGCGCGGCACGATCCTCCTCTACGCCCTCGACCCCCATGCCTACCTGGAGGTGGTGGACGGCGCGCCGATCGACCCGGCCCTGCCCGTTGCGCTCCTGTCGGACGACCCCGCCGCCGGCACGCCGGACTCACCGATCCCCGCCATCCTGTCCCGCCGGCTGCCGGCCGCCAGCGACCCCATCCAGCGCGGCGACACCTTCAGCGTCGAGGTGGCCGGCCAGCAGATGATCTTCGTCGACGTCCAGGAGCGCAGCGAGTTCCCTGGCCTGGACCCGGCGACGCCGTTCGTGATCGCGCCGCTCGACCAGCTGAAGGCCGCGTACGCGAACCAGACGCTGCAGGCCAACACCTTCCTGGTCCGCGGGCCGGAATCGGTGGAGGACGAGCTGCGCACGTTGATCGCCGATCAGCTGGCGCTGGGCCAGCTCGTCTCCCGGCACCAGGAGTACCGCGAGCTGCAGGCCGCACCGCTCGTCTCGGCCGTGGTCGTGGGCTTCCGCGCCGCGCTCCTGGTGGCGGCCGCGTACACCGCGCTGGCCACCATGGCGGCCCTGACCCTCTCGGCCGCGGCCCGCACCCGCGACCTCGCCTTCCTGCGGACCCTGGGCCTGTCGGGACGGCAGGCGCTGCAGCTGACCGTGATGGAGCACGGCCCGCCGGTCCTCATCGCCCTCGTCCCCGGGGTGGTGCTGGGCATGGCCGTGGCGCTGGTGCTGTCGCCATCCCTGGGCCTGTCCGCCTTCGCCGGCACGGATCTGCCCATCGCCCTCACCGTGGACTGGGTGGCGGTGGCGCTCATGAGCGCCGGCCTGCTGCTGGTGGTGTCGGCCGCCATCG
>JAPSGM010000285.1 GCA_031177555.1 Chloroflexota bacterium | reverse complement strand
CATCATGGATCGCGCCCATCGCGCCGTTGGGATGGAAGAGACGTTCCTGGCCGGCGCGCGCACCGGGCAGGACGGCCGGATTCAGCCCGCCTTCCTGGCCAACGCAGGCGCCGCCGCTCAGGGGATGTACCTTTCCGGGGCCGACATCGGCTTGACCGGTGCTTTCTACGAGACGATCTTCCTGGAGGAGTACACCGCGGTTTCGGGAGAGGAGGCGCCGCTTGCAGCGTTCCACGGCCACGCGTACGACGCGGTGAACATCGTGCTCGACGCGGTCGCGCAGGTTGCCATCGAGTCGGATGGGGCGCTATACGTGCCGCGCACCCGGCTCCGGGATGCCGTGCTGCACATCGACGGCTACGAGGGCCTGACCGGCGAGCTGACCTGCCGCCGGAACGGGGACTGCGCGAGGCCCAGCATCGGGGTGTGGCAGGTCCATGACGATGAGTATCGGAGCGTCTGGCCATGACGCGTCTCGCGTCGCACGCGGCTGCGCGTCTGCGACCATCTATCATCCCCGCACTGGTCGACCCGGGCGGACGGCGGAGTCCCATGCGGAGCACGGCGATCGATGGCAGCTAGACCACGCAAGCCTGCGGACGCGCGGCTCCGACGGGGAACCGGAGGAGCCGTCCGCGGCCTGATCCGTCCCGTCCGGCTCCTTTTCGGCGCGGTGACGATCCTGCTCGTCATCCTGTCGTTCCCCCTCGCGGCGTTCGCGCAGGACGAGAGCATTGCCGGGACGCTGGTGTACCGGGCGGAGGGCGAGCGCACGCCGGTCGAGGGCGTCACCATCACGGTCTTCCAGGACGGCGCCGAGATCGGCTCGGCGGTTTCCGATGCCGAAGGGCGATGGCAGGTACCCCTCCCGGGGCCGGGCACCTACCAGGTCAGCCTGGACGTGGCCACGCTCCCGGAAGGCGTCACCCTGACCGATCCCACGCAGGTCGAGCTGTCGAATGTCGTCGTGCTCGGTGGCCAGAGAAAGGCGGTCCTCTTCCCCCTGGGTGAGGGGAGCGCGATCGGGATTGCCTTCTACGGGCGCATCGGGGCCCTGTTCGTCGCAGGCCTGAAGCTGGGGGCCACCATCGCCCTCGCCGCGGTGGGGCTGTCGCTGATCTACGGCGTCACCCGCCTCGTCAACTTCGCTCACGCCGAGCTGGTCACGCTGGGAGCCGTCGCCGCCTTCGTCTTCCAGGCGTCGGGCAGCCTGCCATCCTGGCCGTTGGTCCTGGCCGCCGTACCCGCCGTCATCCTGGTGGCCGCGTTCGGAGGGCTCCAGGGCCGATACCTGTGGCAGCCCCTGCGCAGGCGGGGAACCTCCGTCGTCTCCCTCATGGTGGTGTCGATCGGGCTTTCCTTCGCGCTGCGCAGCCTGATCCAGCTCGGCTTCGGAGGGCTCCCGGTTGCCTACCGGGACTTTGCCGGGCAGCCCGCCGTCCAGTTCGTCGGGATCGCCGTCGTGCCGAAGCACCTGGTGACGACTGCGGCCGCGATCCTGACCCTGTTCCTGGTCGCTCAGTTCCTGCAGCGAAGCCGGGTTGGCACCGCCATGCGGGCCGTGGCCGACAACCGGGACCTCGCCGAGTCCTCCGGCATCGACGTGGACAGGGTCATTCAGTTCACCTGGGTCCTCGCGGCGTTCCTCGCCGGCCTTGGGGGAATCTTCTTCGGGCTCAACGAATCGGTCACCTACGATATGGGCTTCAAGATCCTCCTCCTCCTCTTTGCTGCCGTGGTGCTGGGTGGACTGGGAACCGCGTACGGGGTCATGGCGGGCGGTTTCGTGGTCGGGGTCGTGGTCGAGATGAGCACGCTGTGGCTTCCTTCGGAGCTGAAGGTCACGTCTGGCCTGGTCATCCTGATCGTCATGCTGCTGTTCCGACCACTCGGGATATTCGGGGCTCGGGAGCGCATCGGCTGATGGATTGGCTGCAGATCCTCGCCGCGGGCGTCCTCGCCGCGATCGGCCCGCTCACGGCCGGATACGCCCTGAGCGCCAACGGGCTGAACCTGCAGTTCGGCTATGCCGGCCTGCTCAACTTCGGCCACGTGGCCTTCATGCTGATGGGTGCCTACGGCACGGGCATCACCGTCTCGCTTGGCGGCTCCCTGTGGCTGGGATTGGTCGTCGGCATCCTGGCTGCGGTCCTGCTCGGCCTCCTGCTCGGGATTCCGACCCTGCGCCTGCGGGCCGACTACTTCGCGATCACCTCGATTGCGGTGGCCGAGGTGATCCGCCTGGTGGTCAGGTCGTCATGGGCCGAGCCGTTCACCGGCGGAGTGTTCGGCATCCAGGGGTTCGGCGGAGATTTCTACGCGCTCAATCCCTTCCCCTCGTCGGACGTCTTCGGGTTCGGCCAGTTCGCGGTCACCGGAAGAGCCCTCTGGGTCATCCTGGTGGGTTGGGCGCTCGTTCTCCTTTCGACCCTGTTCATTCGCCGCCTCATCCACAGCCCATGGGGCCGCGTGCTCGAAGCGATCCGCGAGGACGAGGACGCCACCCGTTCGCTGGGCAAGAACGTCTTCGCATACAAGCTCCAGGCCCTGATGATCGGCGGCGGCATCGCCGGCCTCGCCGGCATCCTGTTCGCCCTCGAGCAGCAGAACATCCACCCCGATACGTATCAGCCGCGGATCACGTTCATCCTGTACGTCATCGTGATCCTCGGTGGCGCGGGGTCCATCTGGGGCTCGGTGCTGGGGGCGGCGGCGTTCCATTTCCTCTTCTTCGTCACCGATGCGCTGATGGCGCGCATGCAGGCCAACGTCGACTTGATCGGGCAATTCCTCTCGCCGGCAGATGCCGGGCTGATCAAGTACGTGCTCGTCGGCCTCGCCC
>JAPSGM010000013.1 GCA_031177555.1 Chloroflexota bacterium | reverse complement strand
GGAGGCGGCCCGCAACCTGGAGTTCGAGCGCGCCGCCGCGCTGCGCGACGAGATCCTGCAGCTGCGCCGGCTGCGCGAGGAGCTGGCCGCGGCCCCGGGCAGCATCCCGGCCGACGTGTACGCCGCCACCGAGTCCGGGGACGGCCGCGACGCGCGACGGGGGAGCGAGGCGAGCCGGGTCTTCAGCATCGCCACCACGCCGAACGTCATCCCGGCCGGGACGCGGCGCCGGCCGCCGCGCAGGCGGCGTCCCTAGAGGAGCGCATGCCGTGGCCGGGACGATGCCGCACGCCATCTTCATCGAGACGAACGCCGACGGCCACGGCTCGGTGGCGGCCTACGCGGCCGAGCTTCCAGGCTGCGCCACCTACGCGGCCACCGATGACGAGGCGGCCGCCGCTCTGCCGCGCCGGGTCGAGCGGTTCTGCGCCTGGCTGCGCGAGGCCGGCGAGGATGCCCCCGGCTTCCTGGGCGACAACTGGTACGAGGTCGAGCGCGCGGCGGCCGTGCCGGACGACGGGGGACGGCTGCGCCGCGCGGCGTTCAGCCTGGACGAGCTGCCGCCCTCGGAGGCCGAGTTCCAGCGCTGGCTGGCATGGCTGGAGCTGGCGCGCGAGGAGCTGGCCGCGGCGCTGGACGCGGCCGGCGATGCCGTCCCGACCGAGATGCTGGAGCGCATCGCCGACCAGGACGTGGCCCTGGCCGCCGCGCTGGGCGCCGAGGGCCCGGCGGGCGCAGAGGGCGCCGAGGGCGCGGACCCCCCGACCGGCGACGCGGTCGATCGCCTCTACCTGGCGCGCGACCGCCTGACCGATGCGCTGGGGACGGCCGGCCCGTCGGCCGAGGGCGTGCGCCGTGCGGTGCGCCTGGCCATCGCCGACGACCTGCGAGCCGCCGACGAGCTGCCGGGAGCCTCCGCCTGAACGTGGACCCGTCCGGCCTCGCGCCGAAGCGGCTGCGACACGCCGGCGACTGGCCGCTGCCGATCCCGCGCCGCGCGCCGCGCGGGACGCCGCTGCGCGAGCTGCAGGACGCGATGCCGGCCTGCCCCGACGGCGCCAGGCCAGTCCTGTCCGGTGACGGCAGCGAGCGCGCCATGCTCATCGGGCAGGCGCCCGGCTGGCGGGAGATCGAGACCGGGCTGCCATTCGCGCACGACGCCGGACGCCGGCTGGCCGGCTGGCTGGCGCTGGCCGGGGTCAGCGTCATCGACTTCCGCGAGCGCTGGTACGTCACGTCGGTCGGGAAGTGCTACCCGGGGCGCCGGCCGGGCGCCTCGGTCGACTCGCCGCCGCCGCGCGCGGAGGTGGTCCGCTGGACGCCATTCCTGCTCGATGAGGTGCGGCTGGTGGCGCCGCGCCTCGTCCTGCTCGTCGGCGGCCTGGCGCATCGCCTGACGTTCGGCGAGGCGGCCCGCCTGGACGACCTGGTGGGCCGCGAGCTGGCGTGGGACCGGGCTCCGGGCGCATCGGTTATTGCCCTGCCCCATCCCTCCGGCGCGTCCACCTGGCTCAACGATCCGGCACGGGCCGAGCTGTGGCGGCGAAGCATCGCCCTGCTGGCGGCCGAGTGGGCGGACGTGGGGGCGGGGGAGTGACCCGGCACGTGCGGATCGGCATCGGGCTGCCGGTCCTGCTGGGCGCCTTCACGTTCTTCCTGCTCACCGTCGGCTCGCTGGGTCAGCCGCGCCCGGACCTGACCCGGATCGGCGTGGACGATGTCCTCGCCGGCGCGCCCCCCGCCGAGCGGTTCGGCCGCGACGAGGTCCGGATCTCCGGCTGGTACGCGGAGCTGGACGCCGACTGCCGGGAGGCAACGCCCGACGCCGCCGGACTTGCCGCCTGGCTGGAGCGCACCTGCCCCCTCCGGGTCCTGATGCCCTACCAGCCGGCCGAGACGGTCACGCAGGCCGAGCTGGAGGAGACGGGGCTGCGCCTCACCGCCGAGACGGGCGCCGCGTTCCCCTCGCGGGCGCGGCCGGAGGGGCCCAACCTGCGCCTCCAGCAGCTCGTGTTCGTGGGGCGCTTCGCCCATCCTGCGGCGGCCGCCTGCTCGCCGCCGCGCGTGGCGGTGTGTCGCAACACGCTCGTGGTCACCGACTACGACGGGCTCATCCGGTGAGCGGACAATAGAACGGGCGTTCGCATCGGTCTGCTAGAATCGCCCCCGATGCCCTCCGACAAGATCGTCGTGCGCGGCGCGCGCGAGCACAACCTCAAGAACCTCACCGTGGAGATGCCGCGCGACCGCCTGATCGTCATCACCGGGCTGTCGGGCAGCGGCAAGTCGAGCCTGGCCTTCGACACGATCTACGCCGAGGGGCAGCGCCGCTACGTCGAGTCGCTCTCCGCCTACGCGCGCCAGTTCCTGGGCCAGATGGAGAAGCCCGACGTCGACCAGATCGACGGGCTCAGCCCGGCGATCTCGATCGACCAGAAGGGCGCGTCGCGCAACCCGCGGTCGACAGTCGGCACGGTGACCGAGATCTACGACTACCTGCGCCTGCTCTTCGCGCGGATCGGCCGGATGCACTGCCCGATCTGTGGCCGGGAGATCAGCCGGCAGACGGTGGAGCAGATCGTCGACCAGCTCTACGACCTGCCCGACGCGACGCGGCTCATGCTGCTCGCCCCGCTGGTCCGCGACCGCAAGGGCGAGCACGAGAAGCTGCTCGCCGGTGCCCGGCAGGCCGGCTTCGTCCGGGTCCGGGTGGACGGCGAGCTGCGCGACCTGGACGAGGAGATCAGCCTCGACAAGAAGTACAAGCACAGCATTGAGGTCGTGGTCGACCGGCTGGCCGTGCGCCGGACCGATGACGACGGCACACCGCGGCCGGACGCCGCCCGCATGGCCGACTCGATCGAGACCGCGCTGCGCCTGTCGGACGGGCTGCTGCTCGTCCACCTGCCCGATGCTCCCGCCCGCGAGCAGGACCGCCTCTACTCCGAGCGTTACGCCTGTCCCGAGCACGGCGGCTCGTTCGAGGAGCCGGCACCGCGCAACTTCAGCTTCAACTCGCCGCACGGTGCCTGCCCGGACTGCACCGGGCTGGGCTCGCGGCTGGAGATCGACCCGGAGATGGTCATCCCCGACGAGTCGCGAACGCTCGCCGACGGGGCGGTGCTGCCCTGGCGGCGCATCGTCGTCACCGAGTCGTGGGGCGCCAAGATCCTGGAGGCGGTGGCCGAGCACTACGGCTTCCGGATGGACGTGCCGTTCTCGCGACTCGGCCCGGAGGCGCGGCAGGTCGTCCTCTACGGCAACCGCGGCGAGCGGGTCGAGGTGCGCTACCGGGCGCGCAGCGGCAAGATCCACACCTTCCGGACCACGTTCGAGGGCGTCGTTCCCAACCTGCAGCGGCGCTACCGCGAGACCGGCTCGGAGACGATCAAGTCGGAGATCGAGCGCTACATGACGACGAAGCCGTGCCCGACCTGCAACGGCATGCGGCTGAAGCCGGAATCGCTGTCGGTGACGGTGGCCGACCGCAACATCATCGACACCACCCGCCTGTCGGTGACCGATGCGCTGGCCTGGTACTCCGACCTCTCGAACCGGCTGACCGAGCGCGAGAACACCATCGCGCGGCAGGTGCTCAAGGAGATCCGCGCGCGGCTGGGCTTCCTCGTCGACGTGGGGCTGGACTACCTGACCCTGGACCGCGCCAGCGGCACGCTGTCGGGCGGTGAGGCGCAGCGCATCCGGCTCGCCACCCAGATCGGCTCGAGCCTGATGGGCGTGCTCTACATCCTGGACGAGCCGTCGATCGGCCTGCACCAGCGCGACAACGACCGGCTCATCGCGACGCTGGAGCGGCTGCGGGACCTGGGCAACACGCTGATCGTGGTGGAGCACGACGAGGAGACGATCCGCTCGGCCGACTGGGTGATCGACATCGGTCCCGGGGCCGGCGAGCATGGCGGCCGGCTGATCCACGCCGGCCCGCTGGACGAGCTGCTGCGCAGCGAGGCGTCGATCACGGCGGCCTACCTGCGCGGCGACCGATCCGTCCCGGTGCCGCGGCGGCGTCGCAAGGGGAGCGGCGAGTGGCTGACGGTGCGCGGCGCGGGCGAGAACAACCTGCGAGACGTGGACGTCGCCTTCCCGTTGGGCCGCTTCGTGGCGGTGACCGGGGTGAGCGGCTCGGGCAAGTCCAGCCTCGTCTCCCAGATCCTGTACCCCGCCCTGGCGGCCCGGATCTGGGGGGCGCGGGACCGGCCCGGGCGGCATCGGGCGATCGAGGGGACCGAGGACATCGACAAGGTCATCGAGATCGACCAGTCGCCGATCGGGCGCACGCCGCGCTCGAACCCGGCGACCTACACCGGCCTGTGGGCGCCGCTGCGCGAGCTCCTGGCGGCCGTGCCCGAGGCGCGGCTGCGCGGCTACAAGCCGGGTCGCTTCAGCTTCAACGTCAAGGGCGGCCGCTGCGAGGCGTGCGAGGGCGCCGGCATCGTCCAGATCGAGATGCACTTCCTGCCCGACGTGTACGTCGTCTGCGAGGTGTGCAAGGGCAAGCGCTACAACCGCGAGACGCTCGAGATCCACTACAAGGGCCGGAACGTCGCCGAGATCCTGGAGATGACGGTGGACGAGGCCCTCGACTTCTTCAGCGCGGTGCCGTCGATCCGCGGCAAGCTGCAGACGCTGCACGACGTCGGCATGGGCTACATCCACCTCGGCCAGCCGGCGACGACGCTGTCCGGCGGGGAGGCGCAGCGCGTGAAGCTGGCCACCGAGCTGAGCCGCAGGGCGACGGGGCGGACGCTCTACATCCTGGACGAGCCGACGACCGGGCTTCACTTCGATGACGTGGCGCGGCTCCTGGCCGTGCTCGGCCGCCTGGCCGACACCGGCAATACGGTCGTGGTCATCGAGCACAACCTGGACGTCATCAAGAGCGCCGACTGGGTCATCGACCTGGGACCGGAGGGCGGCGACGGGGGCGGCGAGGTGGTGGCGGCAGGGACGCCGGAGCAGGTCGCCCGGGCGGGGGCCTCGCACACGGGACGGTACCTGCGTCCCGCGCTGGCGGCCGGGGCCCACATCGGCGCGTCGCGCAGGGCCCGGGAGCCCGTCGCGGTCGCGACCGGCTGAGCCCTCGGTCGGGCCGCATGTATGATTCGGCCCCGATTGGTTCGGTACGGAGGGCTTTCCATGGCAAGCGGGGCGCTGGTGATCCTGGGCATCATCCTGACCGTGCTCGGCCTGCTCGGCGGCAGCAACGTTCTCCTTGTGGTCATCGGCCTGGCGTCCATCCTGGCGGGCGGCCTGCTGCAGGTCGCCATGGCGCGACGCGTCTGAGCTCCTGATGCCCTCGCGCCAGGACGCGGTCGCGCTCCTGCACGAGTGGAACGAGAGCCCGTCGCTGCGCAAGCACGGGCTGCTGGTGGAGGCCGGGGTCCGCGGCTACGCGTCCGACGACGGCCTGGACGCGTCGACCGTCGAGCGCTACGGGATCGCGGGCCTGCTCCACGACCTCGATTACGAGCGCTTCCCCGATCCCGCCACGCACGGCGGCGTGGGCGCCGACGAGCTGGCTCGCCGCGGCTACCCGGACGAGGTGGTCCATGCGGTGCGGGCCCACAACGACGCGCTCGGCGTGACGCGCGCCAGTCGCCTGGACCATCTGGTCTACGCCTGCGACGAGCTCGCCGGCTTCCTGGTGGCGGTGGCCCTGATGCGCCCGACCCGGCGCCTGGCCGACGTCGAGCCGGCCCACGTGCGCAAGCGCATGAAGGACCGCGCCTTCGCGCGCGCGGTCCCGCGCGAGATGTTGCTGGCCGGCGCCGCCGAGATCGAGCTGGGCTTCGACGAGCACGTGGCCAACATGGTGCGTCACCTCACGGCGGTCGCTCCCGAGGTCGGCCTCTAGCCGAGGCGCCGGCCAGTCCCATCTCCACCAGGAAGCGCGAGGGGCGCGCCGGATCGCCGGCGAGCACCAGCGTCCGGGTGGAGCGGGTGAGGGCCACGTACGCCAGGCGGCGCTCCTCCTCGAGGGCGCGGGCCGGGTCGCGCGCGTCGACCAGCGCCCGGCGGTTCGGGATGCGGTCCTCCTCCATGCCCAGGACGACCACCGTCTGCCACTCGCGACCCTTCGCCCCGTGGACGGTGACCAGCTCGACGAGCGCGTCGGGCCGGCGCAGCGAGTCGAGGCGCGCCAGCGCGGCATCGTGCGCGGCGAGGAAGCGGTCGAGGTGCCGGAACCCGACGCTCCAGCCGAGGAGCGCGTCCAGCGCGGCGTGGTCGTCGTCGCCCAGCGTCTCGACCCCGTCCGAGCGTCGCCAGCCCCGGCCGGCGCGCAGGGCCAGCAGCGCGTCGAACGGGAGCAGGTGCGGAGGCAGCTCCCGGGCCGCCTCGACCAGCCGGCTCACCGGCTCGGCCCGGACCGGGGCCGGCACCGAGGTCGCGTGCCGGACGCCGGCGCGCGTCAGCGTCACTAGCATCGGCTGCAGCTCGGCCCGCGTGCGGGCCAGGAAGCACACGCTGCGTCCCGCCGCTGCCTCCTCGGCCGCCAGTCCGACCAGCGCGTCCTCGGCGCCGGGCGCGGACGAGTCGAAGGCGGCGACGGCGGTCATGGCGATGGCGTCGGCGGGGGTCCGCCCACCCGGTTCGATGACCTTGGCGAACCGCTCCGCGTTGTGCTCGATCAGTCGTCGCGACAACGCCACCACGGCCGGCGGGCAACGGTAGTTCGTGGCGAGCTGCACGCGCCGGGCGGCAGGGTAGATGGTCTTGAACCCGAGAATCCGCCGCACGTCGGCCAGCCGCCAGGCGTAGATGGTTTGATCATCATCACCAACGACAATGAGGTTGTCCTCGGGTGCAGCGAGGAGCTGGATGAGCCGGAGCTGCGCAGAGTCCACATCCTGGAACTCGTCGACGCACAGGTGGCTGAAGCGTGCCTGCCAGCGGCTGCGAAGCTGCGGATCGGCCTCGAGCGCCGCCACCGCATCCACCAGCAGGTCGTCGAAATCGACCTGGCCCCGAATCGCCAGCAGGGTGGCGTATGCGTCGACCGCGGCCGCGGCCTCGGGCGGCGGCGGCCGGCGCTCTACCTTCCAGGCCGAGACGAGGATGTCAAGCCCGGACGGATCCGGAGGTTGGGGCGGGGGATCTTCGTTGTGAGCGACGATCGGAAGCTCAGCCAGCGCCCGCCGCCGCGCGGCCCGCAGGAGGGGGAGACGGTCCGGCAGGAGCCGCACCGGTCGTCCGGCATCGAGCAGCACCTGCCGCGCCATGGCGTGCAGCGTCCGCACCTCGATCGCCTCGGCGCCGGGCACGTCCGGCGCCAGCCGGCTGGCGATGCGGGCCGCTAGCTCGGCGGCGGCGTCGCGGTTGAAGGTGACCACTCCGATCCGGTCGGCGGCCACTCCCCGGCCGAGGAGGACGCCGAGGCGCGCGATCAGGGTCGTGGTCTTGCCGCTGCCGGCGGGCGCGATGATCTGTGCCGGCCCATCCGGCAGCGTGGCGGCCGCCCGCTGCTCGGCATCGAGCGAGGCGAGCAGGCCCTCAGCTGCAGATGCGGCAGCCGACGGCGCGATCGTCATGAGTCGATGATGGCGGACCCCGCTTACCGGCCCATCAACGATCGCTTACTTGAGATCGAGGCCGTGTTTGCCTAAAAGGCGAGCGTTAGCCTAGCCCGTATGACGCCGGAAACCCGCTACGCGCGACTCGGCGAACTCCATCTGGCCTACCAAGTCCTTGGATCGGGACCGCCGGACATCCTGCTCCTCGACCAGTGGTTCAGCCACATGGAGGCCCAGTGGGAGGTGCCGCCATTGGCGACGCTCCGTGAGCGCCTCGCGTCGTTCGGCCGCCTGATCATTTGACAAGCGTGGTACCGGGCTCTCCGACCCGGTCCCAACCTCCGCCTTGCCGACCGTCGAGGCGTGGATGGACGATGTCCCGGCCGTCCTGGACGCCATCGGCGCCGAATGCCCTCATCTCATCACAAACATCGGTGGCGGGATGATGGCCATGACGTTCGCGGCGGCCCATCCGGAGCCGGCGGCCGGCCCGACGCGCCCGACGCGGGAGAAGTGGTGGCGGCCATGGCACAGGATGCCCCCGCCACCCCTTACCGGCGGCTTCGCGCCCGCTTAGCGGCTATCCTGTCGCCGCCGCCCGAAGCAATGTCCCGGAGCCCCGAGCTACATGGCGACCACTTCCCGATGATCCGCCGAGACCGATCCCACTACCAGGCCACGCCGACCGCGCGCGTGCGCCGTCGCCAGGAGGCCGCCCTCGACGAGCAGCGGCGAGCGGCGGCGGACGCCGAGGTGCTGGCCGCCGAGGGTGCCGCCACCCGCCGCCGCGTGCCGATCAAGGTCGTGCTGCTCATCGGCCTGCTGGTCATCCTGCTGGTCATGGTCACCGGCGGCATCCTGCTGTGGGGACGCGTCAGCGACTTCAACGCCAGGGTGTCGACCGCATCGGCCGCGTCGTCGGCGCTGTGGGGGCCCCTCGGCGGCGAGGAGCGGGTGAACGTCGTCCTGTTCGGCTACGGGGGGCCGGAGCACGAGCGCGGCACGTACCTCTCCGATTCGATCCAGATCATCTCGATCGATCCCGTGGCCGACACGACCATCGTGATCCCCATCCCGCGCGACCTGTGGGTGGAGGGCGTTGCCGGCATGCCGGACAACGGCAAGATCAACGAAGCCTTCGCGATCGGTCATGCCGATGGCGGCGTCGCGCCGGCCGGGCGGTTCGCGGCGGACGTCCTCTCCCACGTGACCGGGCTCGAGATCGGGCACTGGATGGCGATGGACTTCGCCGGCTTCGAGGCCATGGTCGACGCGGTGGGCGGGGTGACCATCGACAATCCCCAGCAGTTCCGCTACACCTGGACCGAGCGGACCTTCCGCGAGGGCCGATTCACCGGCGGCCGATTCCGGAAAGGCGAGATCCACCTGGACGGCGGGCGGGCCCTCGCCTACGCCCGGGCCAGGTACACCAACCGGCCCGGCCAGTCCAGTGACTTCGCCCGAGCGAAACGGCAGCAGCAGGTCCTGGCTGCATTGCAGGACAAGCTCGGGGATGGCGGCCTGAGCTCCGTCGGTCCGGGGCTGGCCCTGATGGATGCCCTGGAGGGCAACCTGAAGACGAACCTGTCCGCCTTCGACCTGTTCCTGCTGTCGAGCCACATGCGCCCCGATCACCGCATCCAGCTGCGCGAGGGCCGCATCCTCGAGGCGACCAACAACACCATCGGGCAGTACATCCTGGTCGTCATCGGGCGGGAGGATGCGACCGACTACCGGCCGTTGCATCGGTACCTGGACCGCCAGCTGGAGAAGCCCATCCCCGGCAGGTCCGCCGCACCGTCCTAGAATCGGGGCATGCCCCCCGCCGAGGCGCGCGAGCAGCACCTGCGCGCCATCCTGCGCCAGCTTCCGACCACTCCCGGCGTGTACCTGATGAAGGGCGCCGGTGGGCGCGTCCTGTACGTCGGCAAGGCCGATTCCCTGCGGAGCCGCGTGCGCTCCTACTTCGGGAGCAAGGGCGCGCTGGACGCCCGCATCCTGCGCATGACGCAGGAGGTGGCCGATGTCGACTACATCGTCACCGATACGGTCAGCGAGGCGTACCTGCTCGAGGGCAACCTCATCAAGGAGCACCGCCCGCGCTTCAACATCCGGCTGCGCGACGACAAGAGCTATCCCTTCGTCAAGATCACGCTGGGCGAGGACTTCCCGCGCATCGTGCGGACCCGGAAGCTGGCGCGCGATGGCAGCCGCTACTTCGGCCCGTACGCATCGGCCTCCAGCGTGGACGACACCCTGAAGCTGCTGCGCAAGATCTTCCCGTTCCGCACCTGCAACCTGGAGATCCCGGAGGGCAAGCGGGTGCTCGAGCGCCCCTGCCTGCTCTACTACATCAACCGATGCCAGGGTCCCTGCATCCAGGCCGTGGAGAAGGCGCCGTACCGCGCCACCATCGGCCGGATCGTCGACTTCCTGGAGGGCAAGCAGGAGGGCATCGCGGACGAGCTGCGCACCGAGATGGAGGCGCATTCCGACGCGCTGCGCTTCGAGCAGGCGGCCGTCGCCCGGGACAAGCTGCGGGCGGTGGAGCGCACCATCGAGCAGCAGAAGGTCGCCGCCTTCAGCCGCGCCCAGCAGGACGTGGTGGGCATGGCCCGCGAGGAGGGGGAGGCGTGCCTACAGCTGTTCGTGATCCGCAACGGCAAGATGATTGGGCGCGAGCACTTCATCGTCGAGAACGCCCGCGACGCGACCGATGCCGAGGTGCTCGGGTCGTTCCTGCAGCAGTACTACGCCGTCAGCGAGCGCCCGCCGCGCGAGGTCCTGCTCCCGACCGCTCCATCGGACGCCGATGACCTGGCCGCCTTCCTGGCCGATCGCCGCGGCTCGCGGGTGACGCTCCACGTCCCGGAGCGCGGCGAGAAGCGGCGATTGGTGGCGCTGGCGGCGCAGAACGCGGTGGAGGCGCTGGCCAAGGAGCGGGCCGAGTGGCTCGCCGACGCCGGCAAGCGGGACGAGGCGCTGGACGGCCTGGCCGTGGCGCTGGGCCTGCCGCGCCGGCCCGACCGCATCGAGTGCTATGACATGAGCAACATCCAGGGGACCAGCGCGGTGGGCTCGATGGTCGTCTTCGTCAACGGCCGCCCCGAGCCGCGCGAGTACCGCCGCTTCCGGATCCGCTCCGCGGAGACGCCGGACGACTTCCGGATGATGGCCGAGGTGCTGCGCCGCCGCTTCTCGCGGGCCGCGAAACTGCGCGAGGAGACGGGAGCGCTGTCGCTCGCGGCGGTCGGCGCCGACGAGGTGCCCGAATCCATCGACGACGGCGACGATGCCGGCCGCGAGGTCGGCGACCGCCGCCCGCGGGGGACCGACGGCTGGGCGATCCCCGACCTGGTGATCGTGGACGGCGGCAAGGGCCAGCTGTCGGCGGCTCTGGGGGCCATGGGCGAGCTGGGGATGACCGACGTGCCGCTGGCCGGCCTGGCCAAGCGCTTCGAGGAGCTGTACGTGCCCGGCCGCTCCGACCCGATCGTGCTGCCGCGGCGGTCGCAGGCGCTGTACCTGGTGCAGCGCATCCGCGACGAGGCGCATCGGTTCGCGATCACGTACCACCGCACCGTCCGGGGCAAGCGCGCGCTGGCCAGCGTCTTCGACGAGGTGCCGGGCATCGGGCCGGCGCGCAAGAAGGCCCTGCTCAAGCGCTTCGGCTCGGTGCGGCGCATCCGCGAGGCGAGCCTGGACGAGGTCGCCGCCACGCCTGGCGTCGGCCGGGCCGCGGCCGAGCGCCTGAAGTCGCACCTCGCCCGGGAAGGGATGCTGGCCTAGGTGGCGCTGCTGCGCGGCGCAGCGATCTGCCGGCTGCAACCCGGTCTTTCGATCAGACACTGGCGGTAACTGCGACGTTCAGTCGCAGCTTCCGCAGATTTGCCAGCGGCTGGCCAAACCAGCAGACGTTGGGCCCGCGGACACGGCCAACCGTCGGAGATACCGCCAGCAGGTGGCGGATGGCAGCTTCCCTCATGCATCGCGCCAAATGGGCGAGCGCGTGCAGCCACTCCGGCCGCGCTCGATGCGTTCAGGGCACGGGCCGCCCGCGGCCCGGCTGCTCGTGGGCTCGTTGCGGCGCGCCCCGAGCGGCACCTATAATCCCCGGGCCCGCCGCCGAACGCGCGGCGCGTTTCGTGTCCGGCCCCGCCGACACGCCCGCCCGACCGAAAGGAACGTACCGGCCGCAGCATGAGTTGGCGCCGCCTCGCCCCGTGGGTGATCCTGGTCACCCTCCTGCTGGCGATCTACATCGACATCCCGCGCTCGTGGCTGCCGGCCGGCGCCCCGGGCTCCGACCTACGAACGGTGCTCGGCCTCGACCTGCAGGGCGGCATCCGCGTCACGCTCCTCGTCCAGCCGCAGCCCGGCCAGGAGGTGAGCGACGAGCAGCTGAGCACGGCGCGCGACATCATCGAGCGGCGGGTGGGCGGCATCGGCGTGTCGGAGCCGCAGGTCCGCACCGAGATCGCCGGCGATGGCACGCGGCGGATCGTGGTCGAGGTGCCCGGCCTGAGCGACGAGCAGCAGGTGCGGGACCTCGTCGGCTCCACCGGCCAGCTGCAGTTCATCGACCCGCGCGGCCAGACCCTGTCCGAGGGGCAGGACATCTCGGAGCTGATCGCCACCCAGGCCGTGGGCGTCCTGTTCGACGGCGGCAGTATCGATCCCAACAGCGTGGCGCCCAGCTCCGGCACCGGCGAGCTGGGGGTCCAGTTCGTCCTGACCGGCGAGGCGGCGGATACCTGGTGCTCGTTCACCACCGCCAACCAGCAGCGGCCCGGCCCGATCGCGCTGGACGGAGTCGTATACACCACGCCCACCATCCAGGGCCCGATCTGCGGCGGCCAGACGGTGATCACCGTCGGCGCCGGCGAGGCGGCGGAGGTGGAGCAGGACAACCTCTACAACACGCTCCGCTTCGGCGCGCTGCCCGTCTCGCTGCAGGAGCAGGGCGTGGACACCGTCGCTCCCACCCTCGGCGCCGACTTCCTGGCCCAGGCGCTGGTTGCGGGCGGCATCGGCCTGGTGCTGGTGCTGATCTTCATGATCGCCTTCTACCGCCTGCCAGGCGTGGTCGCGGCGCTGGCGCTCGTCTTCTACACGCTGGTGGTGTACGCCATCTTCCGGCTCATCGGGGTCACCCTGACGCTGGCCGGGGTGGCGGCCTTCATCCTGTCCATCGGCATGGCCGTCGACGCCAACATCCTCATCTTTGAGCGCATGAAGGAGGAGATCCGCGCCGGCAAGACGCTGGTCCCGGCCATCGAGGCGGGGTTCAATCGCGCCTGGTCGAGCATCCTCGACTCGAACGTGTCGTCGATCCTGGTCGCTGCCTGGCTCTACTGGCAGGGAACCAACGTGGTGCGCGGCTTCGCGCTGGTGCTGATCATCGGCGTGCTGGTGTCGATGTTCTCGGCCATCGTCCTGACGCGGACCGCGATGCGCTACATCGTGCGCACCGACTGGGGCCGGCACATCGAGCTGTACCACGTGGAGCGCTGAGCCGTGTTCGACATCGTCGGCAAGCGCCGCTGGTACTTCCTCTTCAGCGCCCTGATCACCATGCCGGGGCTGGTCTTCATCCTGGTCGGCGGCCTCCGCCCGTCCGTCGACTTCACCGGCGGCACGGTCTGGCAGGTCCGCTATGCCGATGAGCCCTCCGCCGGTGAGGTGCGGGCCGCGCTCGCCGAGCTGGGACACGACGGCGCCACCGTTCGCGAGTTGGACGATGGCTTCCTGGAGATCCGGACGACGCCGATCGGGCTGGCGCCGCCACCGACCCCCATCCCCACTGGTTCCGCGGCGCCGTCGGCCATCGGCAGCGCGGAGGCCGGCACCCCGGCGCCGAGCCCATCGCCGTCCGTGGCGGCCAGCCCGGCCAGCCCCGGCGCCTCTCCGTCGCCGGCGCCGATCCCGGAGGGCACCGAGTTCAACGAGGTGCAGGACGAGCTGGAGGCGCGCTTCGGCCCCGGTGAGCCGCGGAGCGTCACGACGGTCGGCCCGCTCATCGGCTCCGAGCTGATCCGGTCCTCGATCATCTTGATCGTGGTCGGGGAGCTCTTCATCCTGGCCTACCTCTGGATCCGCTTCGGGTTCCGCTTCGGCACGGCGGCCATCGTCGCGCTGCTGCACGACGTCATCGTCGTGGTCGGGATCTTCGCCATCCTGGGCTACTTCTTCGAAGTCGAGTTCGACGCCCTGTTCGTGACCGCGCTGCTGACAGTCATCGGTTTCAGCGTGCACGACACGATCGTCGTGTTCGACCGCATCCGGGAGAACCGCATCCGCCACGCCGGCGAGCCGTTCGGCGCGATCGTCAACCACTCGATCCTCCAGACGCTGGGCCGCTCCATCAACACGTCGCTGACCGTGGCGGTGACCCTGGCGGCCCTCTACTTCCTCGGCCCGGCGACCATCAGGACCTTCACCCTGGCGCTGCTGATCGGCATCGTCAGCGGCACCTACTCGTCGATCTTCAACGCCAGCCAGCTGCTGGTGGCCTGGTACGAGTGGGACGCGGACCGCAAGGCGCGCGGTGGCACGGCGGCCCCGCGGCGGGTCAAGCCACTCAGCCGGTGATATCGAAACGGTAAGCGGCGGGTAAGCGCGCGCCGCTACCATCTCCGCCGTGATCGCCCCGCGCCTGGAGTGGCTGCTGCCCGAGCCGCTGCTCGACCCTCCAGCCTTCACGGCGTTCGGGCGGCCGGTCGCCACGCTCCTCGGCCGGCGCGGTTTCGGCGACGACGAGCAGCTGCAAGCCTTCCTGCACGCGGGCGAGTCGGCGCTGCACGACACGTCGCTCATGGCCGATGCGGACCTGGCCCTCGACCGGCTGGAGAATGCCCTGGACCGCGGCGAGCGGATCGCGATCTGGGGCGACTACGACGCCGACGGCATGACTTCGGTCGCCATCTGGTCGGTGGCGCTGCGCGCGCTGGACGCCGAGGCGATCCGGCACGTGCCGTCGCGGCTGGCGGATGGCTACGGCCTGTCGACGGCCGGCCTCGCGCGGCTGGGAGCCCGCGGGGTGACGCTGGTCGTCACGTGCGACTGCGGCGTCGCCAACGTGGCCGAGGTCGAGCACGCCCGACGGATCGGGGTGGACGTCATCGTCACGGACCATCACCTGCCCGGGCCCGATCTGCCGCTCGCGGCGGCGGTGGTCGACCCGCATCGGGCGGACTGCAGCTACCCGGATCCCGACCTCACGGGCGCCGGGCTGTCCTACAAGCTGGCCATGGCGCTGCTCGGCCGTCGCGGCCGCGCGGCCGCCGACCTGGCGGCGCTGGCGGCCATCGGCACGGTCGCCGACATGGCCCCCATGACCGGGGAGAGCCGCGCGATCGTCCGGCTCGGCCTGGTGGAGCTGGCGACAACCGGGCGCGCCGGCCTGCGCGCGCTGCTGGCCCGTGCCGCGGAGCACCCGGAGGCACCCACCGCCCGCGACCTCGCCTACGGCGTTGCGCCGCGCATCAACTCGGCGGGCCGGATCGACGACGCGGAGCTCGCCATCCGGCTGCTCATCGAGGAGGATGGCGGCGCGGCGGAGCGGCTGGCCGAGGAGCTCGAGGCGGTGCAGCGGCGGCGGCGCGAGCTGACCCTCGCTGCGGTCGAGGAGGCGCGGCGCCAGGCGGCGGACGTGCCCGGCGACGCTCCGCTGCTGCTGCGCCACGACGACTGGGCGCCGGGCATCGTCGGCCTGGTCGCGGGCCGCCTGTGCGACGCGCTGTCGCGGCCGGTCGCCGCCGTGGCCCGGATCGGGGAGGAGCTGCGCGGGTCGGTCCGCGCGCCGGCCGACTTCAACGTGGTGGCCGCGCTGGAGAGCTGCGCGGCGCACCTGACCAAGCGCGGCGGCCATGCCGGCGCCGGCGGCTTCAGCCTCCTGCCCCACGCCTGGGACGCGTTCTCGGCCGCGTTCACCGGCATCGGGCGGCCGTACCCACCGGACGCGGCGGTCACCCTCGTGCGCGGCGGCCGCCTGGCCGTCGACCTCGTCCTGCCAGCGCGTCACCTGGGTTGGCCACTGGCCGATGAGATCGAGCGGCTGGCGCCGTTCGGGCCAGGGCACGTGGAACCGATCCTGGCCGTGACCGGCCTGCGGGTCGGCGAGGCGCGACGGGTGGGCATGGACGGCGACCACGTCGCGCTGCGGATGCTGCGGGGTGTTCAGACCTTCGACGCGATCGCCTTCGGCGTGCCGGCCGACCGTGAGCTGCCCGAGCCGGGGATCGCGCTGGACCTGGTCGGCACGCTGGAGCGGGACACCTTCCAGGGCGAGCCGCG
>JAPSGM010000284.1 GCA_031177555.1 Chloroflexota bacterium | reverse complement strand
GCGGCGCTGTTCGTGTGCCCGTCGGTGTACGAGCCGTTCGGCATCATCAACCTGGAGGCCATGGCCTGCGAGACGCCGGTGGTGGCCAGCGCGGTGGGTGGCATCCCGGAGGTGGTGGTCGACGGCGAGACGGGCGTGCTGGTGCCGCTCGAGCTCTCCGCGGATGACCCGATGTCGCCGGCGGACCCGGACCGATACGCCCGCGACCTGGCCGACGCCGTCAACCGCCTCATGGCCGATGCCGGCCTGCGCCGGCGGATGGGCGCGGCAGGGCGGCGGCGGGCGGTGGCCGAGTTCAGCTGGTCGTCGATCGCGGACCAGACCGTGGCGCTCTACCGCTCGCTCGGGCGCTGAGGCAGCTGCTCGCGGGCGTGGCATTCTGTCCGCACCATGCACCGCATCTCCCGGCGCAGGCTCCTGCGGTACGGCGCCGCCTCGCCCATCGCGGTGCTGGCCGCCTGCGCCCAGCCCGATGCGACCGCCACGCCCACGCTGCCGAGCCCGAGCGGCTCGCGCCGGGGCTCGCCGACCGCATCGGCCTCCCCGTCGCCCTCCCCGTCGCCGACGCGGCGGGCGACGGACCCGATCCTGTATCGCGACGCGGCGATCGCCGACGGCCGGTCGGCCTCCCTGCAGCTGGGCATGAGCGTCCTGGTGCGGGACGGGCGGGTGGCCTGGATCCGCCCGGTGGACGGGGAGGAGGACCGCGGTGGGGCGGAGGTGGTGGATGCGGCGGGAGCGACCATCGTGCCCGGCATGGTCGACGGCCACAGCCACGTCACCAGCCCCGGCGGCGCGCACTGGATCGAGCGCTTCGGCGACCCGCCCGAGCGCCTGCTGGAGTACGCCCAGGCGAACGGGCGGCTGGCCTGGTCGGCCGGGATCCGCTGGCTGCGCGACGTGGGATCACCCACCAGGGTGGACCCGGTCGACGGTCGGGAGCGGGCGCTGGCGCTCGGCGTGCGCGACCGGTGGCGGAGTCGGTCCGGCTTCCCCGCCATCCGGGCGGCGGGATCCTGGATCACGCGCGCCGGCACGCTCCCCGGGCGGGCGGTCGAGGCCCGTGACGCGGACGAGCTCCTGTCCCTGGCGCTCCGCCAGCTGGACGAGGGCGCCGACCTGGTGAAGCTCTACCTCGAGGTGCCGGGCGGCACGACGTCGCCCTGGTCGACGGCGGAGGTCGCCCGCGTGGTGGAGGCGGTTCACGGCCGGGAGGCGCGGGTGACGGCCCACGCCGGGCAGCTGGGCGCCGCACGGGTCGCGGCCGAGACGGGCGTGGACTCCATCGAGCACGGGTTCGAGCTGGATGACGGAGTGGCATCGCTGATGGCCCGGCGCGGCATCATGCTGGTGTCCACCTTGACCGTGTTCCGATCCTGGATCACCTTCGGCCGCACCACCCGCATCCCCACCTACGCCGGGCGGCAGCGCACCTGGCGAGAACGGCTGGAGGTGGCGGAGGCCAGCGTGCGCGCCGCCCGCAGGGCCGGTGTGGCCATCGCCGCCGGGACGGACTTCGGTGGGGGATCGGCCCGCGCCAACCAGCTCGCCTGGGAGGTGGAGTCCCTGGTGGCCGCCGGGCTGGAGCCGATGGAGGCGCTGGCGGCGGCGACGTGGCGCGGCGGTGACCTGCTGGGCGAGCCCGACGCGGGGGTGGTTCGCGAGGGGGGACCGGCCGACTTCTTCCTGGTGCACGGCGATCCGCTCAGCGATCCCGCCGCGCTGTGGCGGGTCTGGCGTCACGCCTAACGCCGGTCAGCCGCTCCCGGGCGGCCCGCCGACGCGGGACATGAGCGCCAGCATGTTGCCCTCGCCATCGTCGAAGAAGGCCATCCACTCCTCGACGCCGGTGGCATCATCGGTGTAGATCAGGTGCGGGGCGCCGCTGAAATGCACGCCACGCTCGGTCAGGGCGCGGTGCCAGGCGCCGATGTCGTCGCACAGGAAGTAGATCACCGAGCCGGGCCGCCAGTCCGCCTCGTCCTTGCGGTGCAGGTAGAGGCGGATGCCAGCCGCGTCGAAGAAGGCGAGGTCGCCGAAGGTGAAGTGGTGCGGCAGGCCCAGCGTCTCGCCGTAGAAGCGCTCCGCGCGGGCGACGTCGCGGATGTTCAGCGAGACCTGCCCGATGGGTCCCAGTGGGGTGGCGGCTGAATCGGTCATGCGTCCCTCCTTGGGGTGGGCGGCACGCGCGCCGGTGGCGGGGTAGCCGGGCCACAGGCGCAGGCGCTCGATGCCGCGCACCCCCAGCTTGTCCCCGATGTTGGCGAGGTGGTACTTGGCGGCCCCCAGCGTCGTGCGGCGCGACTGCGCGATCTGCCGGCGCGACATCCCGTGCCGAGCCAGGTCCAGGACGTGCCATTCGGCTGGCGTCAGGAGGTCCGGATGTGCGGGTCGTCCGCGGCGGCGTGTGGCCATGGCGGCAGCCTAGCGCGGTCGGGCGGGATTTACCCTGACCCCCTGCGCGGGGACGTTGGCGTGCGGGGCGGTCCGATGTGTCGGGCCAGGCTCGCACGCGGGTCCATTTCCCGTGCCGCTTCGCCCGCTGGATCGGGCCGGCCCGAGCGTGACGCTCTCGCCTGCGCGCCTCCCGCGCGGACTGGCCCGGTACAACCGGCCAAGTCGCACACGGCGCGACGCTCGCGTGCTCCCCGGCCGAACGTATCGGGCCGGGTCAGCACCCCGCGACCAGCACCTCCGCCAGCGGCGAGTGCTCGACCATCCGGTCGACGTCGGTGCGGCCCCAGTTCCGGGCGACCCGCTCCATGAGGCGGCGCCTCTCGTCGGAGTCGGTGATCTCGTACGCCCTGGCGGGGAGATCGGCCCTGACCGGACCCTTGAGGTGAAGGACGACGTCGGGCCG
>JAPSGM010000283.1 GCA_031177555.1 Chloroflexota bacterium | reverse complement strand
GCGATCTCCAGCCGGCGCCCGGTGGGGTTGTGAGCGTGCAGCGTCACGGCCGAAGGCCTGCCCAGGCGCACCACCGACGGCGTGTCGCGCCGGACCTGGAGCGCGGCGGGCGCGGGCGCGAGCAGCACGTCGGCCAGGACGCCGGCCGCGATGGTGCCGCCGCCGATGGCGAGGACCAGCCATGGGTCGCCCGGCACGACCACGGCGGCCGCCGCGAGCAGCAGCAGCGCCGGCGGCAGCCATGGGCCGAGGTACATGCCTAGCGGGGGACTGGCACCCGGTCGACGACGGCGTCGATGACCGAGTCGGTGGTCGCGCCCTCGAGCTCGACCTCGGGACGCAGCACCACCCGGTGCCGCCAGGCGGGCCTGACCAGGGCCTTCACGTCGTCCGGCGTCACGAACCCCCTGCCGCGCAGGAAGGCCCACGCCTTGCTCGCCACCAGCAGCATGGCGGCGGCGCGCGGGCTCACGCCCAAGATCAGCGAGGGGCTGCGCCGGGTCTCCTCCGCCAGGTCGAGGATGTAATCGGCCACCGCCTCGGCGACCTCCACGGCCACGACCCGCTGTGCCCCGTCGCGGAGGGCATCCGCGCCGGCGACCGGCCGCAGCCCCAGACCCGCCAGGTCGTGCGGGTCGCGGCCCTCGTCATGCATGCGCAGCACGGACCGCTCATCGTCCCGGCCGGGGTAGCCGACGGTCAGCTTGAAGAGGAACCGGTCCAGCTGCGCCTCCGGCAGCGGGTAGGTGCCCTCGAACTCGACCGGGTTCTGGGTGGCGACCACCAGGAACGGGTCCGGCAGTTCGTGGCTCTCGCCCTCGATGGTCACCTGCCGCTCCTCCATCGCCTCCAGCAGCGCGGCTTGGGTCTTGGGCGGGGTGCGATTGATCTCGTCGGCCAGCAGCAGGTTGCTGAACACCGGACCGCGGCGGAACCGAAAGTCCCCCGTGGCCGCCTCGTAGACCACGTTCCCCGTGATGTCCGATGGCATCAGGTCGGGCGCGAGCTGGATGCGGCGAAAGCCCAGGTCCAGCGAGTGGGCGAGGGCCTTGACCATGAGGGTCTTGGCCACGCCCGGCACGCCCTCCAGCAGGACGTGGCCGCGCACCAGCAGGGCCACCAGCAGGCCGTCGAGCACCTCGGCATGCCCGGCCACGGCCTTGGCCACCTCGGCGCGCACCGCGCCCATCGGATCGTCAGGCTGGTTCATCGGCTTTTCAGGCGCGCGCGCGTGGCGAGCTCCTCCAGGTCCCTCCCCAGAATGATCAGGTCCTCGTCGCCGCGAGGGTCGGGCCCGGCCAGGATCGTCTCCACCCGCTCCCGGGCCATGCCGCTCGTGCGAGCCAGCATACGGGGCAGCTCGGTGGCCTCGCCGCCCATTCGCCGCGTGAGGCGCTGCGTCATCGCGCTGCGCAGGACGCCGCCGCAGTAGGCAGCCGCGCGTGCGCGCCGGTACATCCGGGCCGCGGCGCGGATCAGCTCACTGGCGGGAATCGGCGCCAGCGGCTCCTCGAGCACCGGCTTTCCGAGGCGCCGGGCACGGACGAGCGCGAAGGCCACCGCGGCGGCCACGACACCCAGCAGGGCGGCGCGTGCCCGCTGCGGCAGGGCGTCCCACACGCCGCCGGCGGCCGGGGCCAGCGCGCTCGTCGGTCCACCGAACACGACCTGGCGGCTCGGCCCGGCCAGCTGGACGGCCAGCAGCGCGTTGTCGGCCTCGCCCAGCAGGGCGTTGCTCAGCGGGCTCGACCCGCCCAGAATCGTGACCGTCCCGTCCCCGTGGCGGCGGGTCAGCAGGAAGGCGCCCTCCCCGGTCGCGAAGCAGGCGACGAAGGCATCGTCATTGGCCTCCAGGACGCGGTCCGCCGCCGCGACCGCCACCCGCCGCACGCCGGCCGCGCTGGGCGCCAGGCAGCCCGGTGCCACCTCGGCGGTGCCCACGAAGCCGATCGGCGCTGCCGCCGAGGCTCCCAGCTCGGCCACCAGCGGCGAGCCTGGATCGGCCAGCACGAGGTTGCCTCCGGCCTCCACCCACGAGAGGAGTGTCCCGGCCTGCTCGAGGTCGCCGACGCTGTGCAGCCGGATGAGCGTGCCGTCCGTGGGCGGCAGCTCATCGCCCTGCGCGACCTGGTATCCCATGTTGGCCAGGTACCGCTGGACGGCCAGGCCCTCATCCGATTCACCCGTGGGCGTCAGCAGGGCCAGCGCCATCAGCCCGATGAGCGCCCCACCCCACAGCAGGCGGCTCCGGCGGATCACGTCGTCCTCGTCAGGCCGGCCGCCTCGCGCAGGTGGCCGAGATCGCGCTCGTCCGCCGTGTCCCCGCCGTACACCACTCGTTCGTAGGCATCCGTGGCCCGCACCACCGCGGGGAGCAGCGCCGGCCGTCGCCGCGCCACGGCGGCCCGTGTCTCGCCGGCGGTGAGCGCCGGTGCATCGGCCACAAGGCCGGCCCGCGCCAGGTTGACGACGAGCGAGAGGTACAGCGCCCGTACCGCCTCCGTGAGGTCGCCGGCTCGGATGGCCTCGTCCGCGCGCGTTGCCCAGTCGGTCCGCTCCGGCCCGCCGCGCCGGCCGTCGGCGTCGGGGAGGATGCGCTCCGGCAGCAGCCGGAAATTCCGCAGCAGGAGCACGACGGCAGCGGCCCCCACGACCGCCAGGGCGATCCACGCCAGCCCGCTGCCGGCGCCGCCCAGCAGGCTGACCAGGCGGTCGAGCAGCGCTCGGATCAGGTCGGCGGCTCCCCGCAGGATCGCGTCGAGCGGGTTCGGGGCGGTCGGCGCGATGCTCCGGTAGGCGCCGCGCAGCGCATCGGCCACCTCGTCGGCGGTCGGGACCTGGCGCTGCCGCGCTTCCTCGAGAGCGC
>JAPSGM010000282.1 GCA_031177555.1 Chloroflexota bacterium | reverse complement strand
CCGCCCGTCAGTTGCCACGCGGCCCAGAGCGGCCCGAGCGTCGGCTTCAGCGCCGCCAGGCCCAGCGCGGCGCCGGACCGGTAGCGCACCGTGGCCACCGACAGCCCCAGCAGCCCGGCGACCAGCAGCGTCGATTGGCCGCGGATGGCGCCCATCACCGTCGGCCACGCGGAGAGGACCAGGAGCGGGGCGAGGACGCGCGCCGCGCCCACGCCCGGCGCCAGCCGCCACGCCGCCCGGGCCAGGACTGCCAACCCGGCCAGCGTGAAGATCGCGAAGCCCACGGCCAGCGGCAGCCAGCCGAGCGGCGCCACGACTGCCGCCAGCCACGGCGGCGAGTTGTACGGCAGCGCGCCGCGCTCGAAGCTCGGCTCCTCGCCGATGAGGTCGCGCTGGGCCTCTGCCTGGCACTCGGCGTCGTACAGGCAGTCGCCGTCGCCGGCCAGCACGATCCGCGCGGCGACGTGGTAGGTCATGTAGTCGGAGCGCTCAACCGCGCGGAACGGCCCGGCCAGGATCGCGGCGGCGAAGACGACGGCGAGCACGGCGGATGCGACCGCGTATGCGCCGACCAGGCGGGACCCGCTCATCGCCGGGCAGGCCTCGCCACCGGGAACGGCGCTGAGAGGACCAAGGCCAGGTTGACCAGGAGCACCCGCGGCAGCGCGGCCAGCTGGAGGCACACCGCCAGCAGCCATCCAGCCCGGGCATCGGCCCAGCGGTAGGCGGCCACGGCCAGGACGGCGGTGCCGAGCACCCAGAGCACCGGGTGAATCGCGCGGAGGCCGAAGCCGGCCTGCTCGAAGGGAGACGCCACCTCCTGCGTCACGTAGAAGCGCACGAACTCGCCGAGCCAGGGCGCCTGGACGATGAGCAGCAGCGCGGAAGCGATGGCGAACCAGCGCAGCGACGTCCAGTCGCGGCGGCCGGCATACCACACCACCCCGAGGACAGGGTGCAGCTTCAGCATGGTGGCGACCGCCAGCGCCACAGCTCCGGCGCGGCGGTGGACCGGCACCAGGGCCAGCAGCAGCATGACGGCCGGCTGCACGTTCCCGTTCAGCAGCACCTGGCCCCACGCCCCGCCCAGCACCACCACCGGCAGCAGGTACGCCGCCCCGCCGCGTCGCACGCCAATGAGGAAGGTGCCGATCGTGGCACCCGCCATCAGGGCGTACCACAGCGGCTCCCAGCCGAGCACCGGCATGAGCATGGCCAGCAGCGGTGGGTATCGGTACTGGAAGACGTACGGGTACGCGGCGGTGCTGGCGTAAGGGTTGCCCTCGGCGATCAAGTCGCGGCCGGCCCGCTGGTACACCTCCAGGTCGGCACCGATGAACGTGCTCGGCGCCAGGAACGCGATGAGCGCGAGGCCCATCGCGCCGTAGAGCATGAGAACGGCAGCCTGCAGGGCCCGGGCGCGCACGGGCCGCAGGCTATCACGCGGCCGAACGGTACTTTCCGGGTGGTGACAGGGCGCACCCAGCCGGCTCTAGACTCCCCGCCGTGAGCTCCACGGCGCCAACCTCCCCCAGCCGGCAGGCATCCCGCGGCGTGGCGGCCGCCACCGCCGCGGTGGTCGGGTTCTTCGTGGCCGCGGTGCTGCCCCGCGCGACGTGGCCACTGATCGACGGCGACGTGTGGTGGCACATCCGCGCCGGCGAGGAGGTGCTGCGCGGCGGCGCGGTGCCGCGGGTCGACACGTGGAGCATCGTCGGCGCCGGCCGCCCCTGGACCAGCCAGGACTGGCTGGCCAACGTGATGCTGGCCGTCGGCGAGGGTGCCGGACCCTGGGGCCAGACGGCCCTCTCCTTCCTGTTCGGCGGCCTCACCGTGCTGGCCTTCTGGATCCTGTGGCGGGCCATCGCCGTGCGCGTCCCGACCATCGGCTGGGCCAGCCGCATCGTGTGGCTGAGCATCGGCCTGGCGCTGGCCGGACCGGTGATGGGCGTTCGCGTCCAGGCCCTCGACCTGCTGATGGCGACGGCCGTCATCTGGTTCCTGTGGCGCTACCTCGTGGATCCGCGATCGCGCTGGCTCATCGGCCTGCCGCTGATCGCGGTGCTGTGGGCGAACCTGCATGCCGGCTGGGTGCTGCTCTTCCTGCTGGGCGGCGCCGTCCTGGTGGGCGAGGCGGTCGACCGGCTCGCCGGGCGGCGCCTCCACGGCCAGCAGCCGCTGCGCTGGACCCAGCTCGGCCGCCTGGCGCTGGCCCTGGTCGTGAGCGCCGCGGCGCTGGTCGTCAACCCGAACGGCATCGACCTCTACGCCTACCCGTTCTACACGGTCGGCATCACCGCGCTGAACCGCTACGTGCTGGAGTGGTTCCCGGCCAGCCTGGACAGCCTGTTCGGCTGGCTGCTGCTGGGATTCGTCCTGGTGGCGGTGCTCCCGGCACTGGTCCTGGGGCGCAATCGTCTCCGCACCGCCGATGCCCTGATCCTGGTCGGGCTGACGGTCATGGCCTGGCAGGCCATCCGCTTCCTGCTGATCGTGGGGCCCATCGGTGCCGCGGTGGCGGCCGTCGTCCTCTCGCCCGTCATCGGCGCCACGCCGCTGGGCCGGCGCGCCTCGCCGATGCTCGAACGGCTAGCACGGCCGCGCACCGGCGCCCTGGGCACCTTCAACCGGGTGCTCATCGGGCTGCTGTTGGCCATCGGGCTGGGCGTGGCCTTTGCGCGGGTCAATCCGGCCACGGCGGAGCGGGAGATCGCCGAAGGGTTGCCGGCCGATGCCGTGCGGTGGATGGACGAGCACGACCCAGGTGAGCGCATGTTCAACCGGTACGAGTGGGGCGGCTACATCGGGCAGCATCGTCCGGAGGAGCCGATCTTCATGGACGGGCGGGCCGATGTGTACGGCGACGAGCTGCTGC
>JAPSGM010000281.1 GCA_031177555.1 Chloroflexota bacterium | reverse complement strand
TGATCGCCGAGGAGATGACCGTCATGCCCGGCATGGACGAGGTGGGCAGCCTGCTGTGGATCGCCGAGCACCACGACTCGGGGCAGTACGACGTCATCGTCGTCGACGCGGCGCCCACCGGCGAGACGCTGCGGCTCCTCTCGCTGCCGGAGGCGGCCCGGTGGTGGATGGAGAAGATCGAGCCGATCGGACGACGCATCACCAGGCTGACCGGGCCGCTCATCGAGCGGGTGGTGGGCATGCCGATGCCCGGCGAGGACGTGTTCAACGCGGGCGAGGACCTGTTCCGACGGCTGGAGCACATGCATCGGCTCCTGTCGGACCCGACGCGCACATCGGTGCGGGTGGTCCTCACCCTGGAGCAGGTGGTCATCAAGGAGGCTCAGCGCTCGTTCACCTACTTCCACCTGTACGACTACCCGACCGACCTCGTCATCGCCAACCGCATCCTTCCCGACGAGGTGGGCCCCTATTTCCGCGGCTGGTACGACGCGCAGCAGCGCTATCGCCCGATGGTGCAGGAGCTCTTCGCGCCGATCCCGGTGCGCGACGCACCGTTCTTCGACCGCGAGGTGGTCGGCCAGCCGATGCTGCTGCAGCTCGCCGACGCGCTGTACGGCGACCTCGACCCGACGCAGCACTTCTACCGTGGTCGCCCCTACTCGGTGGTGCGCGACGACGGCGAGTTCGTCCTGTCGCTGGAGCTGCCGTTCGCGTCGAAGGAGCAGATCGGCCTGTCGCGGCACGCCGACGAGCTGGTCATCGACGTGGGGACCTGGCGGCGCAACCTGGTCCTGCCGCGCGCGCTGCTGGAGGCACCAACGCGCGGGGCGAAGTTCGAGGACCACGTGCTGAAGATCCGCTTCGCGGCCCCGTCGCGCAGCGGCAATGGAGGTGAGGATCGTGGATGAGCGCCGGACCGATGAGATGGAGTCGCGGATCGCCGACCTGGAGGCGCGGCTGCGCGGCGGCGAGCGTCGCGCGAGCATGGAGACCGCGTTCTGGGCCCTCATGCACAACGTCTTCCCGGACGAGACACGGCGGCACATGAGGGCGGCGGGACGGGAGCAGCTGCTCGCCGCGCGCTCATACCTCGACCACTGGATCGCGAAGCTGGACGAGCCCGGGACGGCCGCGGCCCCGCCCGAGCGCGAGACGATCGAGGTCGAGTGACCGAATCGGTCGCGATCGTCGGCGCCGGGGCCTGGGGAACCACCCTGGCGCTGCTGATCGCCGGCGGCGCCCGGCCGGTCACGCTGTGGGCGCACACCCCTGAGGCCGCCGCCCAGCTGGCCGCCGACGGCGAGAATCGGCGCTACCTCCCGGGCGTGGCCGTGCCCGCCACCGTGACCGTGACCGGCGACGACGGCGCCATGGCCGGGCCGCACCGCGCCTGCGTCATCGCCGTGCCATCCGCACACGTCCGCGCCACGATCCGGCGCCTGGCGCCGGTGCTCGACCCCGGCTCGCCGGTCGTCAGCGTGGTGAAGGGCATCGAGGAGGGGAGCCAGCTGCGGATGAGCCAGGTCATCGGCGCCGAGCTGCCCGGCCGGCGGGTGGCGGTGCTGTCCGGGCCGAACCTGGCTCGCGAGATCGCCGCGGGCAAGCCCGCCGGCAGCGTGGTCGCCTCCGACGACGGCGACCTCGCCCGCGACATGGCCGCCCTGCTCTCCGGCGACCGGTTCCGGATCTACACCAACCCGGATGTCGTGGGCGTGGAGCTGTGCGGTGCCCTGAAGAACGTCATCGCGCTGGCCGCCGGCATGGTGGACGGCCTGCGGCTGGGTGACAGCGCCAAGGCGGCGATCATCACCCGCGGGCTGGCCGAGATGACGCGCCTGGGCGTGGCCGCCGGGGCGAACCCGCTCACGTTCGCGGGCCTGGCGGGCGTCGGCGACCTGATCGCCACCTGCATGAGCCCGCTGTCGCGCAACCGGCAGGCGGGCGAGCTGATGGCCTCCGGCATGCCCTGGACCGATGCCTCCGCGCAGCTCAGCGGGGTGGCGGAGGGCGTCGCGACGGTAGGCGGAGCGCTGGCGCTCGCCGATGCGCACGGGGTCGAGCTGCCGATCGCCCAGCAGGTCGCGGCCGTGGTCCACGAGGGGCGTTCGCCGATGGACGCGGTGGCCGAGCTGATGGCGCGCGAGCCGAAGGGCGAGCTGACCGGCCTGGGATCCTGACGGAACCCGCGCCCCGCCGGTAGTAGGCTGGAGGCCTGATGACGGCTTCCGCAGCGCCGATGGCTGACGTCCGCGAGCGGCTCTCCCGGCTCGCTGCCCGCCACGGCCTGGAGGTGGTGGGCGTGACCGATGCCACGCCGCTGCCCGAGGACCGGGCGCGCATGGAGGACAGCGTCTCCGCCGGCCGCATGGGCCGCATGGGCTGGATGGGCGGCGACCGGCCACGGCGGGCCACCGACCCGACGGCGCACGATCCCCGCGCCCGGTCCGTAATCGTCGTGGCCGCCCCCTACGCCGGCCCGGAGCGCCGGGCGTGGGACCCGGCGCCGGACGCCCTGCATCGGGCCCTGGCCCCGGTGCTCGCCGGCCGACCGGCACAGCCCGCGGGCAAGATCGCGCGCTACGCGCTGGGTAGCGACTACCACGCCTCCCTGCACACCCGCCTCGAGGCCCTGGCCGCCGACCTGCGCGCCGAAGGGCTGCCTGCCGGGGAGGTGACGTACGTCGACGACCGGCCGCTCGCCGAGCGCGCGCTGGCGGCCCGTGCCGGCATCGGCTGGATCGGGAAGAACACAAACCTGCTGACCCATGCCCATGCGGGCTCGTGGGTGTTCCTGGGCGCGCTGATGTCGTCTGCCGAGCTGCCGACGGATGTCCCTGTGCGCACGAGCTGCGGATCCTGCACGCGCTGCCTGACCGGCT
>JAPSGM010000104.1 GCA_031177555.1 Chloroflexota bacterium | reverse complement strand
GGATGGTCAACGTCGACGGTCGCCGGATCCAGGTCAAGATCCCCGCCGGCGTGGCCGACGGGGCGCGGATCCGCCTGCGCGGCGCCGGCCTACGGGCGGGTGAGCGGTCGGAGGCGGGCGACCTGGTCGTCACCGTCAAGGTGCTGCCCGACCCGCGCTTCGAGCGCCGCGGGGCCGACCTGGTGACGGAGCTGGCACTGACGCTGGCCGAGGCGCTGCTGGGCGCCGAGGTGCGCGTGCCGACGCCGGCGGGCAGCGTGAAGCTGCGCATCCGGCCGAACACGCAGAACGGGCAGGAGATCCGGCTGGCCGGGCGCGGCCTACCGAAGCGCGGCCGATCGGAGAAGGGTGACCTGGTGGTCCGGGTTCGGGTGGTACTGCCGGACCTCGACGCGGAGGCTCGGCGGGATGTGGCCGAGATCCTGGCCCGCCATCCACAGCCGGACCCGCGGCGTGACGGCGAGGTGCACTGATGCGCACCGAACGCTTCACGACCCGTGCCCAGGAGGCGATCCTGGCGGCGCAGCAGCTGGCCGAGGGGGAGGGGCATCCGGAGCTGACCAACCTGCACCTGCTGCTCAGCCTGGTCGACCAGCCGGACGGCGTGGTGCCGTCGGTGCTGGAGCGCATCGGGATCAACCCCGCTGAGCTCGCCGAGGCGATTCGCGCGGAGCTGGCGAAGCTGCCGACCGTAACCGGCCAGGGCACCCAGCTGTCGCTCTCCAACGAGACGCGGCGCGTCCTATCCGACGCGCACCCGCTGGCAGAGCGCATGCACGACGAGTACGTTTCGACGGAACACCTGCTGCTCGCCGTCATCGAGGACGCCGCCGGCAGCGACGCCAGGCGCCTGCTGGAGGCGCGGGGCGTCACGGCCGCATCGGCCCTTGAGGCGCTGAGCGGGATCCGAGGGAGCCAGCGCGTGACCAGCGAGAACCCGGAGGCGACCTACCAGGCCCTGGAGAAGTACGGCCGCGACCTGACCGATGCCGCCCGCCGTGGGCAGCTCGACCCGGTGATCGGGCGCGACGAGGAGATCCGCCGCGTCATCCAGGTCCTCAGCCGCCGCACGAAGAACAACCCGGTGCTGATCGGCGAGCCGGGCGTCGGCAAGACGGCGATCGCCGAGGGCCTGGCCCAGCGCATCGTGCGGGGCGACGTCCCGGAGGGGCTGCGCGACAGGCGGGTCGTAGCCCTGGACCTGGGTGCGCTGGTGGCCGGCGCCAAGTACCGCGGCGAGTTCGAGGAGCGGCTGAAGGCCGTCCTCAAGGAGATCACCGACTCGGCGGGGCAGATCGTCCTGTTCATCGATGAGCTGCACACCGTGGTGGGGGCCGGCGCCGCCGAGGGTGCCATGGACGCCTCCAACCTGCTGAAGCCGATGCTGGCGCGCGGCGAGCTGCACGCCATCGGTGCGACCACCCTCGACGAGTACCGCAAGCACGTCGAGAAGGACGCCGCGCTCGAGCGCCGCTTCCAGCCGATCGTGGTCGACCAGCCGGGCGTGGAGGACACGATCTCGATCCTGCGCGGCCTGCGAGAGCGCTACGAGGTGCATCACGGCGTGCGCATCACCGACTCGGCGCTGGTCGCCGCCGCGGTGCTCTCCAACCGCTACATCACCGAGCGCTTCCTGCCGGACAAGGCGATCGATCTGGTCGACGAGGCGGCCAGCCGCCTGCGGATGGAGATGGACTCGATGCCGGCCGAGCTCGACGAGATCGAGCGGCGACGCATGCAGCTTGAGATCGAGCGCGAGGCACTGCGCAACGAGCGGGACGACGCCTCCCGAGCACGCCTGGAGTCACTGGAGAAGGAGCTGGCCGACCTGCGCGAGCGCGGCGACGGCATGAAGGCCGCCTGGGAGCGCGAGAAGGACGTCGTGGCCGCCATCCGCGCCACGCGCGAGGAGATCGAGCGGCTCGGCCCCGAGATCGAGGCCGCCACCCGCGCCCAGGACTATCAGCGCGCCTCGGAGCTGCAGTACGGGCGCGCCCGCGAGCTGGAGACGCAGCTGACGGAGCAGGAGGAGCAGCTCAGGGCCCTGAAGGCATCGGGCTCGCTGCTGCTCAAGGAGGAGGTCGACGCCGACGACGTTGCCGACGTCGTGGCCCGATGGACCGGTATCCCGGTCAGCCGCCTGATGGAGGGCGAGACCGAGAAGCTGCTGAAGATGGAGGATCGGCTGCACGCGCGGCTCATCGGGCAGGACGAGGCCGTCACGGCGGTGTCGGACGCCATCCGCCGTGCGCGGGCGGGGCTCAAGGATCCCAAGCGGCCGATTGGCTCGTTCATCTTCCTTGGCCCCACCGGCGTGGGAAAGACGGAGCTGGCCCGAGCCCTGGCCGAGTTCCTGTTCGACGACGAGAACGCCCTGGTGCGGATCGACATGAGCGAGTACATGGAGAAGTTCGCGGTGTCGCGGCTGGTCGGCGCGCCACCCGGCTACGTCGGCTACGAGGAGGGCGGCCAGCTCACCGAGGCCGTCCGCCGCCGCCCGTACCAGGTCGTCCTCTTCGACGAGATCGAGAAGGCGCACGCGGACGTCTTCAACGTGCTGCTGCAGCTGCTCGACGACGGGCGCCTGACCGACTCGCAGGGCCGTACCGTCGACTTCAAGAACACGGTCGTCATCATGACCTCGAACGTCGGGTCGGCCACGCTGATCGAGGCTGGCGAGCGGGGGGCGGAGGCGTTCGACGCCGCGGCGGAGTTCGTCCGGCTGCAGCTGCGGGACCACTTCCGCCCCGAGTTCCTCAACCGCGTCGACGAGATCATCGTCTTCCGGCCGCTCTCGGAGGAGCAGCTGGCCGAGATCGTGGGGCTGCTGCTCGCCGGGGTCGAGCGCCGCCTTGCCGAGGCGCGCATCTCCCTGGAGGTCACCGACGCTGCCCGCGCCTTCATCGCCCGCGAGGGGTACGACCCCACGTTCGGCGCCCGGCCCCTGCGGCGCGCGATCCAGCGATTGGTCGAGAATCCGCTGGCCAGGCGGATCCTGGCGGGCGAGTTCCAGGCCGGCTCCACCGTGCGCATCGACCTGCACGATGGCGAGCTCGCCTTCCAGCCCGTCGCCAGCGGGGAGCCGGAGGCCGAGCCGACGGCAGTCCGCTGACCGCTGGACCTGCCCGAATCGCGCCCGGGCGTCGCGGGCCTGGCGCGCCCATCGGGCGCTGTCGGTCGTCGGCCGTGGACGTGGACTTGCAGGGAGCCATCGGTCCATGAGGATCCTGGTCGCCAACGACGACGGCATCTACTCGCCGGGAATCGCGGCGCTCGCGCGCGCGGCCACGAGGTTCGGCGAGGTGCGGGTGGTGGCGCCGGACGTCGAGCAGAGCGCGGCCGGGCACTCCATCACCGCCGCGCGGCCGCTGACGTACAAGCGCACGCCGGTAATGGAGGAGCTCGGAGTGGAGGCGTACCGCGTCAACGGCACGCCGGCCGACTGCGTGGCCCTCGGCATGTTCCAGTGGGAGCGGGTCGACGTCGTCCTGTCGGGGATCAACCTGGGCACCAACCTGGGCCACGGCGCCTGGCACTCCGGGACGGTGGCCGCCGCGCGGCAGGCGGTGCTGTTCGGGGTGCGCGGCATCGCGTTCAGCACGCCGGTGACCGGCGACGAGCCGGACTTCGAGGCGCTCGAGCCACACGTCACCAGCGTGCTGGACTGCCTCCTGCCCAAGGACTCGCTGGAGCTGCTGAACGTGAACATCCCGCGCCATCCGCGCGGCATGCGCTGGACTCGCCTGGCGATCAAGCACTACGACGGGAAGGTCGTCCCCGCCCAGGATCCGATGGGCCGGCAGCACTACTGGTTCACCGTTGTTCCGATCGAGGAGACGGAAGGGGAGACCGACCTGTGGGCGGTCCAGTACGGCTACACGTCGATGACGCCTCTGCTCATCGACGTGACCGCCCACGAGGGCCTGGAAGCACTGCGACGCGCGGCGCCGCTGGAGGAGTTCGACGAGGGGCCGCCGGAGCGGCCGCCGGAGCCGGTCGAGGAGGACGAATCCTGATTGGATTGCGGTCTGGCACGCGACGTGCGACATCCGGTACGGGTATGCGGGGGAGCCCGCACGAGAGCGACGCGAAGTCGTAAGGGAAGGAGGCACCGATGTTCGGCCTCGGAATCATCGGGACGATCCTGCTCATCCTGCTGATCCTGTGGCTGCTCGGCGTCCTGTAACAGGCGGCGTGCGGGTAGCACTTTTCAGCTAGAGCCATCCGGAGGCCGGGGCAGTCGCCCCGGCTCCGTGGTGCCTCCAACCTGGGCCAGCAGGTCCGAGCGGTGGGTCCGGCTGATTCGTCAACCTGCATCGGCGACGAGCGCCTCCTCGTCCGTGAGGCGCGCGTACTCCTGCGTCCCGGCCATGAGAGACAGCGACGTCGGGACGCTTCGGGCCATCGACGTCAACGGCTATCGATTGGTCATCTGGACCGCCTCGGAACCGCAGACTGCGGGGGCGGCGCGGAGCGAGCTCGATCGGATCGTGGCGTCAGTGCAGATCGAAGTCATCCGGACCCTCCCCGCCGCGAAGGAGCGCGGCGTGGAACCGTGAGCTTCTCCTAGCGGTGCTTCCGGCGGCGTCCCGCGGGCGTCGGACGCGCGCGCTCCCTCTCCGAGCGGCGGGGCGGCGGCACGAAGCGTCGCCGCCGGATCTCATCGTTCATGGCGGTCACCAGGGGCGGGAACTTCACGAACGTGGCCCAGGCGGCGACCGCCATGCCGGGAACCACGATCAGCAGCATCAGCAGCAGGGGCACGTGGATGATGACCAGGAGCGGGATGATGCCCCACGTCACCACGATGGACCAGAACACCCACTCGTGCAGCGCCAGGATCTCCGGGTAACGGCGGTAGCGACGCTGGGCGAGCGTGTAGACCGCGATGGACCCCAGCACGATCAAGAGCGCCCCGGCCCACATCAGCGTGAACAGGTCCGGGAAGTTGAGGGGCGTGAAGGACTCGAAGAGAAGGCTCATCGGCGGCGGAGTCTATCAGAGCCGATGGCGCGGCTATAATCGCGTCCCCCGATCCAGCACCATGGCCCGCCGCAGCACGAGGTCGCTTCTTGCGCGCTCTCCTCTCCGTCTCGGACCGTGAAGGCATCGCCGAGCTGACGCGGGGCCTGCAGGAGGCCGGCGTCGAGTGCTTCGCCACCGACGGGACCCGCGCGCACCTGGCGGAGAACGGCATCGACGTGCGCCCCGTCACCGACCTGACCAATTCGCCCGAAATCCTGGGCGGACGCGTGAAGACGCTCCACCCCAGGATCTTCGCCGGGCTGCTGGCGCGGCGGGACCAGCCGGACCACCTGGCGCAGCTGGCCGAGCACGGCATCGAGCAGCTGGACGTGGTGGTGGTCAACCTTTACCCATTCGCCGAGACGGTACGCGACCCAGCCACCACCCTGGACCAGGCGCTCGAGAAGATCGACATCGGCGGCGTGGCGCTGCTGCGAGCTGCGGCCAAGAACTTCCCGGGGGTGGCGGCGGTCAGCGACAAGACCCAGTACGCATCGGTCCTGCGCGACCTCAAGTCGCTCGAGGCGGTCAGCCCGGAGACGCGCCAGAAGCTGGCGGCCGAGGCGTTTGCGCTGACCGCTGCGTACGACGCCCACATCGCCAGCTACCTCAACCGCCAGGCCGGCACGCTGTTTCCCAGCCGCATGACCCTGGTCGTGGAGAAGAAGTCCGACCTGCGCTACGGCGAGAACCCGCACCAGCTGGGCGCCTTCTACGCCGACCCGGCGCAGGGCGACGGCTCCATCAGCAGCGCGCGGCAGATCGCCGGCAAGGACCTCAGCTTCAACAACCTGCTCGACCTGGACGCGGCGTGGAGCATCGCCAGCGACTTCAAGACGCCCACGGTGACGATCGTCAAGCACGGCAACCCGTGCGGGCTGGCCAGCGTGGTGGACCTGGCCGAGGCGTTCCGGCTGGCGCTGGAGGGCGACAGCGTCAGTGCCTATGGCGGGATCATCGGCGCCAACCGGGTGGTGGACGAGGCGACCGCGCGCGCCATCCGGCCCGGGTTCTTCGAGGCCATCGTGGCGCCCGGCTACACCGACGAGGCGCTCGAGATCCTGCGCACCAAGAAGGGCTTCGAGATCATCGAGGTTCCGCCGGCGGGGAGCAACGGCGAGGACCTGGGGATCGGCAACTTCGACTTCAAGCGCATCGGCGGCGGGCTGCTGGTCCAGACCCAGGACAACCTGGAGGAGGATCGCAACAAGCTGCAGGTGGTCACCCAGCGCCGCCCGACCCTGGAGGAGCTGACTGACCTCCTTTTCGGGTGGCGCGCGGTGCGTCACGTGAAGTCGAACGCGGTCGTGCTCGCCAAGAAGCACGCCATGATCGGGATGGGTGCCGGACAGCCGTCCCGCGTGGTGAGCGTCGAGGTGGCGCTGCGCAAGGCCGGCGAGCGCGCCCCGCTGTCGGTCATGGCCAGCGACGCGTACTTCCCCTTCCCCGATGGGATCCAGATCGCGGCCCAGGCCGGCGTGACGGCCATCATCCAGCCCGGCGGCAGCATCCGCGACGAGATGGCAATCGAGGTCGCCGACCGTCACCACATGGCGATGGTGTTCACCGGCCGTCGCCACTTCCGGCACTAGGCCCGATGGAGAAGCTGCTCTCCGTCGAGGCGGTCGCGGCCACCGAGGCGGGGGCCATTGCTGCGGCCCGCCTCATGGGACGGGGCGATCGCGACGGAGCCGACAACGCCGCCACGGAGGCCATGCGTCGCGCCATGGAGGAGGCGGAGATCAGCGGCACCATCGTCATCGGTGAGGGCGAGCGCGACAAGGCGCCCATGCTCTACATCGGCGAGCGGGTCGGGAACCCCGAGGCGGCGGTATCGGTCGACATCGCCGTGGACCCGCTGGAGGGGACGAACCTGGTTGCCACCGGTTCGGCCAACGCCACCGCCGTGCTGGCCGCCTCGGAACCCGGCGGCCTGATGCACGCGCCGGACACGTACATGGAGAAGCTGATCGTCGGCCCGCAGGTGAAGGGCCATGTCAGCATCAACGATCCCGTCGATCAGACGATCCGGACCATTGCCGAGCGGCTGGGC
>JAPSGM010000103.1 GCA_031177555.1 Chloroflexota bacterium | reverse complement strand
TCCAGTCGGACTCGTGGACGGGCCGATCGCCATCGGACAGGTGGGCGGCGGTCCAGGCCCTGGGGTCCACGGCATCGGCACGGTACAGGGGGCTGCGCACCAGGCTGAGGCGCAGGATCACGAAGTCTCGCCGGCCGCGGGAGCGGGAGAAGGCCCACAGGGCTCCGAGGTCGCGCGGCTCGAGCACTACCATGACCGTCGCCTCGCGGAAGGGGTGCTCCGGCCGCACGATCGTCAGCTCGGCGACCGAGCTGCCCAGCCAGCGCAGCGTCGTCCGCGGCCCCAGCTGGCCCAGTCCCTCCTGCAGCCACCCGAGGATGCGGTTGCCCTTGCGGATGTTGGCCTGCGTGCCGAAGGTGAACCACAGCAGCACCACCGCCATGGCGGCGAGCAGGAGCCCGGGGGCCAGCGTCTCGAGGTCGGGCATGGGCCGTGCAGCCACTCTAGATGCGAGCGTCGCAGGCGGTCAACGCCGGCCGGCGCGATGCCGGCGGCGGGGCGGCGCTCCGGCGGCGCCGCGGCGCGGTGGTAGAGTCAGGCGGACGAAAGGAGTGGCGACCCGATGAGTGCGGGCAGCCCGGCGGCCGAGGGCGGCGGCCTCCGCGCGGCGCTCCGCGAGTTCGTGTACGGGATGACCGGGCACGAGTTCGCACGGCAGGCCCTCGAGACGCGCGCGAGCCTCGAGTCCATCTTCATGGCCTCGCTGGTCGGGGACATGATCGGCCTCCCGGTCATGCCGCCCTACTACTCGCTGCGCCTGCTGCCCTTCGTCGTTCCCGGCGTCAGCACATGGAAGCGTCGCGTCCTACGCGAGCACGATCGCACCGCCGGACACGACTACCACCTGCACGGCGTGTGAGCGGACATCCAGCCGAAGGGAGAGTGCGCCTTGGCCGACGACACCAGACAGGAGGAGCCCCGCGGCATGCGCGGACTCCTCGGCAAGTTCCGTCAGGTCACCTACGGGATGGCCGCGCACGACATGACCCGCTATGCGCTGCGCAGCCGGGCCAGCATGGAGCACCTCTTCATCCTGACCACCATGGGCGACCTTGTGGGCGTCCCGATCCTGCCGCCCTACTACTCGCTGCGGCTGCTGCCCTACGTCGTGCCCCAGATCAGCACCTGGAAGCGGCGGATGCTGCGCGAGAAGGACCTGACGGACGCGATGTTCTAGAGACGCCATGATCCAAGGTGAGGAGGGTTTGACGACATGACCCAGGCGCCCGCCGCGGGTGGCCGGCCCGCGACCACCCTGGCCGGCCCGTCCGAGTCTCTGGCCGACTTCTTCCGCAACCATCCCGAGCGCCGCTACATCATGTTCGGCGGCAAGGGTGGCCTGGGCAAGACGACCTTCTCGGCGGCCACCGGGTACTGGCTGGCCAGGCAGGGCAAGCGGGTCCTGGTCTTCAGCGTCGACCCGCAGGCCAGTCTGTCCGACATCTTCCAGGCCGACATCTTCGGGAAGGGTCCGGTCAAGGTGATGGACAACCTGTGGGCGCAGGAGATCGACGCCGACCGGCACATCCGCGAGTACCAGGACGAGGTCCGCGCCAAGATCCTGGACATGTACGGGCTGGACAAGGTCCCCGAGGAGATCGAGGACTACATCGCGGCCGCCAGCGCGGAGCCGGCCATGGAGGAGTCGGCCATCTTCGACTCGGTGGTCGACATCCTGTCGGAGGGCGAGTACGACTACTACATCTACGACCTGGTGCCCCTGGGCCACGCCCTGTACTACCTGTCCATGGCCAAGGTCTACGACGAGTGGATCGGGAAGATCACGCACCTCCGCGAGGAGATGCGCGAGTACGAGGAGGTGGCCGCCCGCATGCGGCGCGAGAAGGAGGTGGCGGAGGACCAGATCCTCGGCGAGCTGCAGTACATCCGCCAGCGCATCAACGCCGCGTCGCGCATCCTCACCGACCGCGAGCGGACCGCCTTCTTCTTCGTCCTCATCCCGGAGCAGATGATCCTGCTCGACACGGCCAGGGCGGCCGGCATGTTCGCGCGCTTCGACGTGCCGATCGCCGGCTACATCGTGAACCGCGTTCTGCCCGATTCGCTGCAGGACCAGGACATCCCCACCTACCTGCGCAACCGGATGGAGATGCAGCGCGGGCAGCTGGCCCAGATCGACCGCGACTTCGGCGACTCGGTCCTGGCGCGCGTCCCGGAGCTGGAACGGGACGTGACCGGGCTGGAGATGATCGAGCGCGTGGCCGCCCTGATGTACGGCAACGGGGCATAGACCGATGACGACGGCTTCGATCGACGGCCGGGCGCTGGTGACCACCTCGATGGCCGACTTCGCCGCCCAGCATCCCGGCCTGCGCTACGTCTTCTTCGGGGGCAAGGGCGGCGTCGGCAAGACCGTGATGGCAGGGGTCGAGGCGGTGCACCTCGCCCGCTCCGGCAAGCGGGTCCTGCTGGCGAGCACGAACCCGGTGCACAGCCTCTCCGGCCTGCTGGGCCAGGACGTCTTCGGCAAGCACACCGCGGTCGAGGGGATCGACAACCTGTGGGCGCTGGAGATCGACACGCGCGACGCCATCGAGCGCTCCAAGCGCGAGATTCGCCAGAAGATCCAGTGGTTCCTGAAGTTCGCCGAGATCAGCACCAAGGCCGATGAGTTCGTGGAGGCCGCGACCACGAACCCCGCCTTCGAGGAGTCGGCCATGTTCGAGAACATGGTGGACCTGATGTTCGCCGACGAGTACGACGTCTACGTCTTCGACACCGCGCCGACCGCCAATGCCCGGCGGCTGCTGGGCATGAGCAAGGTCTACGGGCTGTGGGTCGAGAAGATGGTCAAGTCGCGCCAGGAGGCGCAGACCCTGCGCGAGGCCCTCTCCTTCACGAAGAAGAAGGAGGAGGACCCGCTGATGCTGTACCTGGTCGACTTCCGCAAGCGGATCGAGCACGCCCGCGAGCTGCTCACCGACCCGGAGAAGACGGCGTTCTTCTTCGTCACGCTGCCCGAGGCCCTTCCCATCGCCGTCATCCGCCGATTCATCGACTGGTTCACCGACTTCGGCATCCCGGTCGGCGGCGTGGTCGTCAACATGGTCATCGATCGCGAGCAGGCCGCCGGCGGCGGTGAGTTCGTCCGCAACCGGGTGGCGATGCAGGACGGCTACCTCGGCGAGATCCGCGACACCTTCGACGGCCAGGTGCGGGCGGTGGTCCCGCTGTTCGACTCCGACATCCGCGGCGTCCCGATGCTCACCAGGGCAGCGGACGCGCTGTTCGCCTGAAAGGCGCCGCGGGAATCGCCAAAGCGGCGTCAGCGCAGCTGAGGCAGGATCTCCGCGCCGACGCGCTCCAGCCGGGTCGTGTCGCTCACCCGGCGTAGGCTGAAGATGATGTGCTGCGCCCCGGCCTCGCCCAGGGCGCCGAACCGCTCCACGACCTGGTCGGGGCTCTCCCGCTCGAGGTCCACCGACGGCAGGCACGAGCGCTCGATCTCCTCGTACGGGCGGCCGATCCGCTCGCAGTGCTCGCGCAGGACCGCGTACTTGTGCGCGATGCGCTGCGGCCCGCCGAACACGTTGCAGGCGTCGGCGTACTGCGCCACCAGCCGCAGGGTCTTCCGCTCCCCGCCGCCGCCGACCATGATCGGGATGCGCGGCCGGCTGATGGCCTGTGGCGAGTTCAGCAGTCGCGTGGCGGTGACGTGCGTGCCATCGAGCCGCTCGCCGCTGCCCGAGCCGCCGCTCCACATGGCGTGGGCCATGCGCAGCGTGTCCTCCAGCCACTCGAACCGCTCGCGCAGCGGCGGCATCGGGAAACCGAGGCCGCGTGACTCCTCCTCGTTCCAGGCCGCCCCGATGCCGAACCACGCGCGCCCGCCCGAGAGCACATCCAGCGTGGTGGTGGCCTTGATCCACAGCCCCGGTGGGCGGTAGTGGATCCCGCCCACCATGAGGCCCAACCGCGCCCGCTCCGAGTGAGCGGCCATGAAGCCGAGCGCGGTCATGCCCTCCAGCATCGGTGCCTCCGGCGGACCCAGCCCACGGATCTGGAAGAAGTGGTCCATGACCCAGATCGAGTCGAACCCGGCGTCATCGGCCGTGCGGGTGACGCGCGCCAGGGTCGGACCGATGGCGGCCGGGCCGCCCGGCCAGGTGAAGCTGTCGACCTGCAGCCCGAACTTCATGGTGGTCCCCGCATGATGACCGGCCACGGCAAGAGTTGCGGTTTCCTTGACCTACGTCGAGGATCTCGCGGCGGCCCGCAGCATCGGGACCGTACCCTGCCGCCCGCCTGTTGGCATCGGCCCTGCACCCCGGGCGTGCAGGAGGTGAACTGCCGTGAGGATCGATATCGACATCGCCGCGCCGCTGATCGCCCTGCTGGCCGGCATCCTGATCCTGGTCGTCCCCAGGTTCCTCAACTACGTGGTCGCGATCTACCTCATCGTGATCGGGATCCTGGGCCTCATCCCGCTCTTCACCCGCTGACGAGCGACCGGCGACCGGAATGAACGGCACAGCGTCTGCTGGCAATACCCGACACACGCAATCGGGAGAACCAGGGAGACGATGATGGGTGACGCAGGAACCGAGCAGACCACGGTTGGCGCCGAGGCGCGCAAGCAGGAGCATGGCCACGACGCGATCGTGCATACGCACGATCACTATCACGTGACGCACCACCACACCGGCGGGCCGCTGGGCGAGTTCGACCACCGCGCGCACTACCACAGCCACGAGCACAACCACGCCTACCTCGTCCACGCCCACGAGCACGAGCGCGGCAAGGAGGACGAGGACCACGGCAAGGAGGCCCACGTCCACGACCATACCGCGCCGGCGGACGAGGGCCGTTAGGGCGCCGAATGGGGAGCTCGGCGCCCCGCGCCCACCCAGGGGCTGGCGCCCGCCTACACCGCGACCGCCTCCGGCTCCGTCCGCGGCTCGAACTCGACATCGGTCAGATCGCCGGCCAGATAGGCGTCGTAGGCCGCCATGTCGAAGAAGCCGTGGCCGGAAAGGTTGAAGAGGATCACCTTCTCCTCGCCGGCGCGGCGAGCGTCCTCGGCCAGGTCGATCGCCGCCCGGATGGCGTGCGACGACTCGGGCGCCGGCACGATGCCCTCCGTCCGCGCGAAGCGGATCGCCGCGTCGAAGCACGTGTTCTGGGGATAGGCCCGGGCCTCAAGGAAGCCCAGCGCGTACAGGTGCGAGATCATCGGCGCCATGCCGTGGTAGCGCAGCCCGCCGGCGTGGATCGGCGCCGGCCGGAACTCGTTGCCGAGGGTGTGCATCTTCAGCAGCGGCGTCGTCCCCGCCGTGTCGCCGAAGTCGTATCGGTACTCCCCCCTCGTCAGGCTGGGGCACGACGCGGGCTCCACCGCCATGAAGCGGGTATCCGACGCCCCGTTGAGCCGGTCGCGCAGGAACGGGAAGGCGATGCCGGCGAAGTTCGAGCCGCCGCCGGCGCAGCCGATGACCACGTCCGCGGCGTCGCCGGCCATCTCCATCTGGCGCATGGCTTCCTGTCCGATGACCGTCTGGTGCAGCAGCACGTGGTTCAGGACGCTGCCCAGCGAGTACTTCGTGTCCCCGTGGGTCGCGGCCACCTCGATCGCCTCGCTGATGGCGATGCCCAGGCTGCCTGTCGACTCCGGGTCGGCCGCCAGGATGGCGCGGCCGGCGTTCGTCTCCTCGCTGGGCGAGGGGACCACCGTGGCGCCCATGGCCTGGATGAAGCTGCGCCGGTACGGCTTCTGCTCGTAGCTGACCCGCACCATGAAGACCTTGGTGTCGACGCCGAAGTGGGCGCCGGCGTGCGCCAGGGCGCTGCCCCACTGCCCCGCGCCCGTCTCGGTGACCAGGCGGGTGGTCCCCTCCGCCCGGTTGTAGTAGGCCTGGGCCAGCGCGGTGTTCGGCTTGTGCGAGCCGGCCGGGCTGACGCCCTCGTACTTGTAGTAGATCCGTGCCGGCGTGCCGAGGCTCTTCTCCAGCCCCAGCGCCCGGATGAGGGGCGAGGGCCGGTACACGCGGTACGCGTCGCGAACCGGCTCCGGGATGGGGATCTGCCGCTCGGCGCTGACCTCCTGCTTGATCAGCTCCATCGGGAACAGGGGGGCCAGCATCTCCGGCCCGATGGGCTCGCGGGTGCCCGGGTGGAGCGGCGGGGGCAGCGGCGCGGGCAGGTCTGCCGCGATGTTGTAGTAGTGCGTCGGCAGCTCCGACTCCGGGAGCACGTACCGGCGCTGTGTGGCTTGGGACATCGGTTGACACCTCCGAGAACAATCCGACCCCTCCGTCCCAAAGGACGAGGGGGTCTTCTCGTGGTGCCACCTTTGTTCCCCGGTGTTCTCTCCCGGGCTCGTTCGGACACGGCGCCGCTCGCGCGGGCGATGGCCTCGGCTTCGATATCGGTGCCTCTCCGCCGGGGGCTACTGGCTGGACCGATGCGTCCGCGTTGGCCTCCGGGGCTCCCGGGTCCATTCGCCGATCGCGCAACCGCCGGAGTCTCAGTCCTCCCGGCTCCCTGTGGGTCCGCCTGACCGGGTACTCGTCCCGATCGTCGCCGTATTCAGGTGTGCCGGGCACGGTACGACCCGGTGCTGAACGTGTCAATGCCCTACCCGGTAGACTCCGGGGAGCACCCGATGACCTCGCGCAACCCTCGTCCCGCCCCATTCTCCGTCCTCCTGTTGCTGCTGGCCGCCACCGTCCTGGCCGGGTGCATGCCGGCGCTCGCCGAGCAGGGAGTACCGGCAAGCGCCACGCCGCGGGCGACCCAGGTGCCGGTGGTGGCGGCCACCCCGGCCCCGACGGCGACCGAGCGACCCACGCCGGAGCCGACTCGGCGACCGGCCCGCACGCCGAAGCCCACGCCGAAGCCGACCTCGAACGCTGCCTTCGCCATGGACCTCTACGAGGATGGCGACTTCGTGGCGCAGCACACCTTCGAGTGGTGCGTCGGCGCGTCGGTGCAGATGGCGTGGAACCTGGTCCGGGACGATCGCCGCGGGTCGTTCCGCGACCAGCGGCGGCTGTGGGAGATGGCCCGCGCCACACGTGGGTCATGAGCGGGTTCGAGTCGCGCGGCGACCCGGCGCGGACCCGCGACTTCACGCT
>JAPSGM010000102.1 GCA_031177555.1 Chloroflexota bacterium | reverse complement strand
CGACCTGGCAGCCGAAGTCGAGGAGCAGCAGCTCACCGGCGCGGACGGGAGCGTCGGATGCGTGGCCGTGCGGCATGGCGGCCCGGGCACCGGCGAGCACCAGGGGGTCGAAGGCCAGCGCCTCGGCGCCGTTGGCCCGGAACCAGCCGGTCATCTCCCAGGCCACGTCGCGCTCCGTCACGCCCAGGCGCAGCCACTCGAGCAGGTGCTCGAAGCAGGCATCGGTCAGGCCGCAGGCGCGCTCGATGGCCGCGATCTCGTCCGCGTCCTTGACCAGCCGCAGCTCCTCGAGGCCCTCGTCCACCGCGGTGAGCCGCAAACCGGCATCGCCCAGGGCCGCCCAGTCGGCGTGGCTCAGCACCCTCGCCTCCGCGCCGACCCGTTCCACGCCCAGCTCCGCGACGACCGGCGGCAGGCCCTCCGCGATGGGACCGCGGGTGCGCCGCACCTCCCAGCCCGGGCACTGCGACGCGGCCTGCTCGGTGTAGCGCGCATCGGCCAGGACCAGGCCCGCGTCGCCGGTCACCAGCAGCGCTCCGGACCAGCCGGAGGTCGGCTCCTCGCCGGCCTGGAGCGTGAAGCCGGACAGCCAGCGCTTGCCCGCCGTGCGCGTGACGAGCACGGCCTGGACATCGGCCTCCTCGAGGATGGCGCGGGCGCGGGCGAGGCGTGAGGCGGCGGGAACCGCTGTGCCGGCGGTCACCCGGCTGGACACTCGTCCCTCGCCCGGGCGATGTTGTCCTGGTGCTCGCCGAAGGTGCGGGCGAAGTAGTGCGACCCGTCGCGCTCGCCGTCCGGGCAGCCGGCCACGAAGTAAAGGTAGCCGCTTTCGGTATCGGCGAAGGCCACCGCCTCGATGGAGCCGACGCGCGGCGAGGCGATTGGCGTCGGCGGCAGACCGGGGTTGAGGTAGGTCTGGTAGTCGGCCAGGCGTCGCGGCAGCTCCACGTCCCTGCCGGCCACCTGGAGCATCGGCCACCACTCGATGCTGCCCCACTCGTCCACCGGCGCGTCGCGATTCTCCCTGGTGGCCAGCGCGTACTGCAGGGTCGGATCGGCATTCAGCAGGCCGACCGTCTCGGCATCGGGGTTGTTGATGCGGTTGAGGTACACGCCGGCGATGAGCGGCCGCTCCTCGTCGAGCACCGCCTCGCGCTCCACGATGCTGGCCAGCGTCATCGCCTGGTCCACTGAGAGACCCTGGGCCTCGATGCCCTCGGCGATCTCCGGCGTGAACCGTCGCTCGAACGTGTCGAGCAGGAGCTCCACCAGCTCGCGCGCGTCGATGTTCGCGAAGACGCGGTAGGTATCGGGATACAGGTAGCCCTCCAGGGTCCGATTCCGATTCAGGTCCGCCAGGAACGGGTACTGGTTGACGAGGTCCGCCGGCGGCGACTGCACCAGGGCCGCGAATTCCTCCAGGTTCAGGGTGAGCGGCGTCGAGCCGAGGTAGCCGACCACCTCCTCCAGGCGCCAGCCCTCGCGGAAGGTGAGCTGCACCTCGTCGCCCGCCTCGTTGCGCAGGGCAGCGACGATCTGCGACGGCCGCATCGAGGGCGACAGGTCGTACGTGCCCGCCTCCAGCGTGCCCTCGCGGCCGGCCTGGAAGACGGCGTACTGGAAGGCCAGCGGGCTGACCACCACGCCCTGGTCGTAGAGCAGCTGGGCAATGGCGGCGTCGCTGGAGCCCGGCTCGATCGTGACGCTCACGCGCCCATCGCCGCCGAGCGGGTCGTCGGCGAGCGCCCGGGGCCGGTACCACTGCACGAAGTCACGCACCAACCCGTGCTCGATGGACCCCGGATTGGCCTCCACCCAGCTCATCAGCCGGGGGGCGAACGCCACGAAGCCGACGAAGATCAGCACGCCCAGCAGCGCGATCACGCCCGCGAACCACGCCATCACGACCACCGGCTGGAAGGTGCGCCGCCGGGCGGGTCGCCCACGCTCGTGGCGGAGCTTGCGGATTCGGGCCTGGCGGAGGTTCTCCTGGTCGTACAGCGGGTCGGACGGCCGGGTCATTCGGTCTCCTGAGCGGGTTCGGGTGGCGCCTGGGCGTCCAGGTATTCTTGCAGGATCAGGCGGGCCGCCGCCGAGTCGAGCTCTCCGCTGCGCCGCCTCACCCTGCGGCCCTCGTCCGCCAGCTGCTCGGCCGCGTGCCAGCTGGTGAGCCGCTCGTCCACGTAGGCAACCTGGAGGCCGATGGCGGCCAGCCGCTCCCCGAAGTCCCGCGCCGCGGCCGCCTGGGGACCCTCGCTGCCGTCCATGTTGCGCGGCAGCCCGATCACGACCAGCCGCGCCTCCTCATCGCGCGCCAGCGCGGCGATGGTGTCCAGGTCCACGACCAGGGACCGGCGCCGCAGCGCCGGGCGCGCGAAGGCCATGCCGGTCTCCGTGTCGCCCACCGCCAGCCCGATGCGCCGGCTGCCATGGTCGATCGCGACGATCCGGCTCATGGCTGGGCCGATGCCGCGACGGCCGGGTCGACCTGCAGGTCGATGCGCCACTCCAGCTGCGGGACGCGGTCCACCCAGCCCGGCCACAGGTCGATCTCCACGTTGCCGAGGTCCGCCAGCGCGCGCTCGGCGTCGGGCTCCGTCAGCCCGGCGACCGCGCCGCGCACCGCCTCCGCATCTACGATCGGCTCCGCCAAGGACGTGACCGTGACCCGCACCTCCACGTTGCCGCCCCGGCGGGTGACGCGACGGACCTCGACCTCGATGCTGTCCTCCACGATCGAGCGTCCCGGCGGGGTCACGTCGCCGTCGTCGAGCAGCCGATCGCGGGCGGCGCCCTCCACGTCATCGGCGGCGACGCGGGCGCGGCGGTACGCCAGGCTGCCGCCCAGCGTGAACGTCTCCTCGCCCCGGCGCCGGACGAGGTCGTCGGGGATGTCGATGGCCGGCTCGTCCGCCTCCACCTCCCCGTACAGCATGCCGGGCGCATCGGTCAGAGCGCCCTCCAGCTGATCCGCCAGGTCGGCGCGGATCGCGTCGGCGGCGGCGTTCACGTCGCGGCGCGTGACCTGTGGCTGGCGGTTCTCGCTGCCACCGGCGGTGGCGTCCCGATTGCGCACCAGGCGGTTGGGGTTGTCCGGCAGGCCGCGCAGAGAGGCGCGCACGCCGTCGGTCACGACCCGGTCGATGGCGTCGGACGGCACGTTCCCGGCCGGGCCGGGCTCGACGGCCTGCACGTCGGCGCTGGCCTCGCCCGGGGCGAAGGGCGTGAAGAAGCCGATCGGCACGGTCACGTCCGCGAGCGTCACGAACAGCACGTCTCCCGCGGCCACCTCGGTCCCCGCCGGGACGAGGACGTCGACCGTGTTCCAGTTCGAAAAGTCCACCGTCCCGGTGGCGGGAGACGGGTCGACGAAGACTCCCGTGGCCGTGCCCTGCGTCTGGGCCGTGAGCTCGTCCTCGTCCACGCCCGCAGCCGGCAGGGTCAGCGTGTAGCGCACCGGCTCGATGGGGACGCTGACGGGCCGGATGACGACGGTGGCGGCCGGCGCGACGGCGGCAGCCCCGGCGACGGCGACGAGCAGGAGCACGACCAGCGCCCCAACCGCCGCCCGCGAGAGCGCCCGTCGTCGGGCGCGGGCGGGTCGGGCCGGGGGATCAGCCCGCGGGGGCGGGACGGGGCGCGCCACCGGGATCGCCATCGTCTCGTCGCCGGAGCCGGCCAGGTCCCGCGGCGCCAGCGTGGCGACCCGCGCCTCCTCGCCGCGCACCACGCGGATCGCCGCGCGGCGGGCGAGCGGCGGCTCGGGAGGCATCGGGTTTTCGGCGTTCGCCTCCGACACCGACGGGAAGGCATCGATCCCGGCCTCCGCCGCCAGGGCACGGCCGGCCGCATCGGAGACCAGCGCGATGTCGCGCCCGTCGTCCGCCGCCACCCCGGCCAGCAGCCGCAGCGCCACCGCGCTGGTCGTCACCCGCGAGCGGCCCGGCGCGACCAGGACGACGCGGCCGGCATCGGCCTCGCGCAGGCGGCGCACGACCGAGGTGATCTCGTCGTCCGGCTCCAGGTAGAGCAGCTGCGTCGGATCGCCCATCAGTCGGTCAGGCTCATGCTGCGCACCGCCTGGCGCATCGCCCGGTCGGCGGCGCTGGTCCGGGCGTCCAGGACCAGCGCCTGGTTGGCGAGGGCCATGGGCGTCACGTCCTGCCGCGTGCCCAGCTCGCCGGTGCCGTCGCGCAGCCCGGGGACATCGTGCGGGCCCAGCGCCAGCACCTGCGGCCGGCGTGAGAAGGGCAGCCGCTTCCACCAGTCGTCCTCGCCCAGCACCCCGGCGATCTGCGGCAGCTCGGCACCTCCGCCGCACAGGTAGATCCGCGCCGGCAGCAGCTCGCCGTCGGCCAGGTCGGCGATCATCAGCTCCACGCCGCGGCGCCACACCGCCGCGTCCTCGGCCAGCGCCCCGCGCAGGTCATGCTGCGGCACGGACTCGGGGAGCTCGTCGGCGGCGGCGGCCAGCTTGAGCACCTCCGCCCGCGTGAAGGAGAGGCCGAAGCGCTCCGCCAGGCCGCGGGTGAAGGCGCGCCCGCCCAGGGCCAGCATCTTCGTCCCGGCGATTCCCCCCTGCCGCACCAGCGCCACGTCGGTGGTCCCGCCGCCCACGTCCACGAACACCGCGCCGGCATCGCCCATCTCCCCGGGATCTAGGCAGGTGGCCACCGCGTACGGCTCGGCGATCACGCCCAGCAACTCCAGCTCCAGCCGATGGGCGACCGACTGCAGCGCGCCGAGGTGGACCATCGGCGCGAAGGCGTTGAACACGCCCAGCTCGACCTGCGCGCCGGTGAAGCCGATGGGGTTGCTGACGCCATAGCCGTCGATCTTGATCTCGACGATGGCGGCGTGCACCAGCCGCACGTCCAGCCGCTCCACGCCGCTCTCCCACGCGATGCGCCGCTCGGCCTCGTCCAGCGCCTCGCCCTGCACCTGGGTCACGATGCGCTCCAGCTCCGCCTCGCTGAGCGGCAGCTTGGGATCGGTCCGCCGCACCGTGCCGGAGGATGTCGTGCCCTTGACCAGCTCGCCGGCGATGCCGATCACCGCGGCACGCGGCTTCAGCCCGGCCTGCGCCGCCGCCTCGTCCAGGGCCTCGCGGCAGTTGGCCACCACCGCGTCGATGTCGGTCACCGTGCCCGACTGCATGTGGCTCAGGCCCTGTCGGCGCCGTCCAGCGCCCCGCACGACGGCCATGACGCCCTCGCCCTCCGCGGCCGGCTCCAGCGCGACGACCAGCGCCTTCGCGAACTCGGTCCCCACGTCGAGCGCGGTGAGTGCCGCCGGCCCGGCCGCCTCGCCGGCCCGGCGTCGCCGCAGGCGCGCCACCATGCTTCCGACGAGTCCGTGCACGGGCCGGCGCTCCACGTCCGCGTCAGGCGGACTCGATCGGCTCGAGCGCCTGGAGCGCCAGGCGCGCGGCCTCGGCCAGCGCATCGGCCAGCCGGGAGCCGTCCCGGCCGCCGGCCTGCGCCAGCTCTGCCCGGCCGCCCCCGCCGCCGCCGATCATGGGCGCCACCTCCCGCACGATGGCGGACGCGTCGAAGCCCTCTCCGACGAGGTCGCGGCTGGCCGCCACCACCAGGGCCGGGCCGTCCGCCGAGCCGCTGGCCACCGCAACGAAGCGGCCGGTGCTCGCCCGCAGGTCGTCGACCCAGGCACGCAGCGCGGCGGCATCGGCCTCGGGATAGGCCTGCACCATGACCCGGGTCTCGCCGGCCATCTGGCCCTGTGCCAGCGCCCCCGCCGCATCAAGGCGCGTGGCCGCCGCCCTCGGCGCGCGGGCCGCCTTCTCCGCCTCGCGCAGCCGCGCGGTGAGCGCCTCGATCCTGGCCGGGACCTGCTCCTCCGCCACGCCCAGCAGCTGCGCCGCGGCGTGCAGAGCCTCCAGGCGGGCGGTGACCAGCTCCTCGGCCGCCTCGCCGGTCACGGCCTCGATCCGCCGCAGCCCGGTGCCGATACTCGACTCGCCGGTGATGCGGAAGGCGCCGATCTGGCCGGTCGCCGCGACATGCGTGCCGCCGCACAGCTCCTTCGAGTAGCCGTCGACCTGGACCACGCGGACCGACTCGGGGACGTACTTCTCGCCGAAGAACATGTCGGCGCCGAACGCCTGCGCATCGGCCAGGCTCATCTGCTGCGGCTTCACCGTCGCGTTGCGCCGAATCTGATCCGCCACCCGCCGCTCGACCTCGCGCAGTGCCTCGCGGGGCGTGGGGCTCGACGCCGGGAAGTCGAAGCGCAGGCCCTCCGGGCCCACCCACGACCCGGCCTGCTTTGCCTGCTCGCCCAGCACGTCGCGCAGGGCGCGGTGCAGCAGGTGCGTGCCCGTGTGGTTCCGCGCCGCGCCCCAGCGCCGCGCCTCGTCCACGCGGGCCTCGACCGGATCACCGACCTCCAGTGCGCCCTCCCGCCGCCCGATGTGCACGATCGCGTCGCCCGCCCGCTGCGTGTCGTCGACCACCAGCTTCCCGCCAGGACCGATGAGCTCACCCCGGTCGCCGATCTGCCCGCCGCCCTCCGGGTAGAACGGCGTGCGATCCAGCACGACCTGGCACAGCTCTCCCGCCTCCGCCATGCCGATGACCGCCAGCCCATCCGCCCGCGTCTGGTTCGGATAGCCGATGAACTCGCTCGCCAGCTCGGCCAGCGACGGGTCGACCGCCACGCGGTCGCCGCGGCCGCCGCGCGAGCGCTCGCGCTGCTCGCCCATCGCGGCCTCGAACCCCGCGCGGTCCACGTCCACGCCGCCCTCCGCCGCGATCTCGACGGTGAGGTCGATCGGGAAGCCGAAGGTGTCCTGCAGCCGGAATGCCTCCTCCCCGGGGATGGTGCCGCCGCGGCCGACCTCGTCGACCAGCGCCGCCAGCCGCTGGCTGCCGGCCTCGAGCGTGCGCGCGAAGCGGCCTTCCTCGTTCTCGACCTCGGCCAGGATGCGGTCGCGCCCGTCGCGCAGGGCCGGGTAGGCATCGCCCATCACGTCGATCACCACGCCGCACGTCTCGCGCAGGAACGGCCGCTCGATGCCCATCAGGCGGGCGTGGCGCACGGCACGGCGCATGATCCGGCGCAGGACGTAGCCCGCTCC
>JAPSGM010000280.1 GCA_031177555.1 Chloroflexota bacterium | reverse complement strand
CGAATTTCGTCCTGCGCGCCGACTACCAGCGCGCGCTGGCCGAATATTGGGCCGATGGGCCGAAGTCGGAGACGCCGCCCGGGCACTGGAACCTCATCGCCAACATGATTGCCGACACGCCCGGCGTCGAGCTGCGGATCGGTGGCGAGGGACCCATGGTGGACCGACTGGAATGGGACGTGAAGACGTACTTCGCTCTGAACGGCGCCCTGCACGACGCCGCGGTGGCGGCATGGGGGCTCAAGGGCTTGTACGATTCGCCGCGGCCGATCTCGATGATCCGCTACATGGGGTCCCGCGGCCAGTCGTCGGACCCGGACGGCGCCGCCTACGATCCCCGGGGTCTGCCGCTGGTACCCGACCTGGTGGAGGTCGTCACGCCGGCCTCCAGCGCGCCAGGGGAGCGGCACGCTCACCTGGCCGACCACGTCGGCGCGGTGGCAATCCGGGCCTGGCGCGGCTTCCCTGACGATCCGGAGAAGGAGACGAGCGGGGTCGGATGGATCCTCGCCGCCAAGTGGGTTCCCTACCAGCGCTCGACCTTCGTGTCGCCCGCCTTCGCCGGATACGTGTCGGGTCACAGCACGTTCAGCCGCGCGGCGGCCGAGGTGCTGACGGCGATGACGGGCGACCGCTTCTTTCCCGGTGCGATGCACGAGCAGACACTGCCGGCCGGCGAGCTCCTACACGAGGAGGGGCCGGCGGACAGCCTGACGCTGCAGTGGGCGACCTACTTCGACGCCGCCGACCAGGCCGGGATCTCGCGGCTGTTCATGGGCATCCACATCTCGGCCGATGACCTCGAGGGCCGAAGGATCGGCGCGACCTGCGGCACCGAGGCCTGGAGCCTCGCCCGTCGCTACTTCGACGGATCGGCCCGCGCCTAGGTGAGCCTCAGGCGGGTTCGGCCGCCGCGAAGATCCGCTCGATCAGGCGCAGGTTGGCAATCGAATCCTCGGGCGGCAGCGGAACGGGCGTCCCGTCCAGCACCGCGGCCGCGAAGTACTCGAGCTCGACCGCATACGGATCGGCCACGGGGAACGTGAACGTCTCGATGTGCGGCGCGACGGGGGGGTTGCCGCCCGCGACGAAGTGGACCTCCGTCGGCCTGTCGGGCGGGATGTTGAAGGGGATGCCGATGGAGAGGCGACCGCGCGTCCCGTAGATGTCCACGCGCTGGTCATCCTCGGCCCGCGTCGAGCAGGTGAAGGTCGCCGTCCCGCCCGGGAAGTCGAGGATCGCAGACGTGACAACGTCCGTGCCCGTCACCCGGTCGCGCCGGATCGAGGCCTGTACCCGTGAAGGCTCGCCCTCGAAGAGCATCCGCGCCAGGTTCACACAGTAGCAGCCGATGTCGTAGAGCGCCCCGCCACCGGCCGCGACGATGTTCCGGATGTTGGCCGGGTCCTCGTTACAGTACGAGAACCAGCTCTGGACGGCGATGAGTCGGCCGATGCGGCCATCGGCCACCATTCGTCGCGCCGCTTGCCACGACGGGTGGAGGCGGTACATGAACGCCTCCATCAGGACGACGCCCGCCTCGCGGCACGCGACGGTCATCCGTTCCGCATCGTCGGCCACGAGGGCCAGCGGCTTCTCGCACAGCACGTGCTTGCCCGCGCGGGCGGCAGCGATCGTCCACTCGGGGTGGAGGTGGTTCGGGAGGGGTATGTACACCGCGTCCACCTCCGGGTCGTCGAGGAGTGCCTGGTACGAGCCATGGGCGTTGGGGATGTCGAGCTCGCGGGCCACGCTGCGTGCCAGGTCAGGGTCGCGCGAGGCGATCGCGGTCACGCGGCAGCGCCGGGCCCGGCGGAAGCCGGGCACCACCTTGCGCCGCGCGATGTCGGCCGTGGAGAGGACCCCGATCCGGAGCTCGCCGGCCACCGCCGTCAGCCCCAGGAGGACTCGGTCACCGGACGGAACGCCACCTCCAGGATCCGGTGCGTGCGCGGCCGGGTGACGACGAAAAGAACCACGTCGGCGACGTCCTGCGGCTCCATCATGCCGGCCAGCTGCGGCATGTCCGGAGTCCGGCCGCGCCCCATGGCGAAGTCGGTGGCAACACCGCCGGGGCAAACGTTCGTGCAGCGCACGCCTCGTTCCCGAAGCTCGTGGTCGAGCGCGGCAGTCAGACCGACCTGAGCGAACTTCGAGGCGCAGTACACGGCCTCGAGCGGCAGGCCACGCCGGCCCGCCTCGCTCGCGATCGTGACGAGGTCCGGAGCAGGGCTCTCGAGCAGGTACGGCAGCGTGGCGCGCACGGTGTAGATGGCGCCCTTCACGTTGACGTCGATCATCTCCTCGAGGTGCTCGAACGGGAGGTCCAGGAACGGCCCGTAGGCTCCCACCCCGGCATTCACGACCGCGATGTCGATCCCGCCCAGCCGCTCAGCCACTTCGGCGGCGGCGCCCTCCAGGGAGTCGGCATCGCGCACGTCGCAGCGTACGCCCACTCCGCCATCCAGATCGAGTTCGTCGCCGCTGCGCGACGCGAGCCCGACTCGCGCGCCGGCGGACGCCAGCGTCCGTGCCACCGCGGCGCCGATGCCCCGGCTGGCGCCAGTCACGAAGGCCACGCGGCCTTCCAGGCTGTTCATGGCTGTCCGCCTCCTCGTGGATCGCCGCTGCGGTGACAGTCGACCGAATTCCTTGACACGTGTCGGCGCCATATAGGAGTCTACGCCAACATTTGGATGAGAGGAACACAAATTACCGTGGCGGTGATCGGCGACCGGATCGGCCAGCGCAGCGAGACGGTACGCCGCGCGAACCTCAGCGCCATTGTCAGCGAGCTGCACCTGCACGGCGCACTCTCGCGCTCGGATCTGGGCGCCCGCAGCGGGCTGACGCGGAGCGCTGTGCGCGGCCTGGTCGGCGAGCTGGTCGCCGCCGGGCTGGCCAGCGAGGAGCGGAGCG
>JAPSGM010000101.1 GCA_031177555.1 Chloroflexota bacterium | reverse complement strand
CGGTCGCCTCGCTCAGCGCGGCGTCGATGGCGGCGACGTCGTGACCATCGGTCTCGACCGTGTGCCAGCCGAACGCCCGGGCCCGCCGCGCATAGGCGTCGAGGTCCCAGCCGTGCATCGTCTCGCCCGTCTGCCCCAGGCGGTTGACGTCGATGATCGCGGTCAGGTTGTCGAGCCCGTGGAATCCGGCGGCCTCGAACGCCTCCCACATCGACCCTTCGGCCATCTCCGAGTCGCCGCACAGGCACCAGATGCGGTAGGGCAAGCGGTCCAGGTAGCGACCCGCATAGGCGATGCCCACGCTGATCGGCAGGCCCTGGCCCAGCGAGCCGGTCGCCACCTCGACCCACGGCAGCACGGGAGTCGGATGGCCCTCCAGCCGGCTCCCGGCGTCGCGGAAGGTGAGCATCTCCTCGTCGGAGATCGCGCCGGCGGCGCGATACATCGCGTACAGCAGCGGCGACGCGTGGCCCTTGCTGAAGATGAGGTGGTCGTTGCGCGGGTCGTCGGGGCGTTCGAAGTCGTAGCGCAGATGCTTCGCCATCAGCACGGCCATCAGGTCGGCCGCCGACATCGAGGAGGTGGGGTGCCCGGATCCCGCCGCGGAGCTCGACCGGACCGCGTCCACGCGCAGCTGCTGCCCGAGCTCACGCCACAGTTCGTGGTCGTTCATGTCACCTGCCAAAGTGCGCAAGTTCCTTGCCGCTGGTGTCTCACGACCATGATACGTGGGCATCCCGCAGGCGGTCGCCGAGCGGCCAAGGCGGAGGGCCCTCGGCGGGCGCCGCCAAACCGAAAGGGCGGTCCGATGCGTCGGGCCAGATCGCACATGGCGCGACGCTCGCGTGCTATGCGGCCCGACGTATCGGGCGAGGCCAGGTGTTCTTCCCGTCAGGTGCGAGTCGGACCTGGAGCTAGCCCCGCATCAACCGGAAGCAGTCGCTGCAGTACACCGGGCGAGCGCCGGTGGGCCGGAATGGGACCTGGGTGTCCTTGCCGCAGCGGGCGCACACCGCGTCGAACATCTCGCGCGGGCCGCGGCTGTAGCCGCCACCCGCCCCGTAGCTGCTGCCACCGTTGCCGTAGCCGCCTCCGCCGGACGCGCGACGCTGAGCCCGGCACGAAGGACACCGCTTGGGCGCAGAGGTGAAGCCCTTCTGCGCGAAGAATTCCTGCTCCGATGCGGAGAAGACGAAGTCGATGCCGCAGTCGGAACAGGTGAGCACCTGATCGGTGTAGGCCACGAAGGACCCCTCCTGAGAATGTGGTTACCACGCCGCGCCTGTGCCTCGGGGCCAGCGCCGGCTACGGGTCTTCGCGCTACCCCGTGCGCCGACGGTTGGACGTGGTGGGAGGGGGACGGAAGGCTGCTGGCGCCGCTCCTCGGCGGCCCGACAGGCGGGAGTATACGCGCCTCGCTTCGGGCTGCAACAGGGAGGGAAAGCGGGGCCTGGCGGTACCATCGGCGACGACATGAGCGTGATCGTCGGCGTCCTGCTGGCCATCGGCGGCGGCGTGTGGATGGCCCAGGGCCTGAACCTGCCGTGGGCGCCGGGCAGCTTCATGACCGGCGACCCGCTGTGGGTGGTCATCGGCGCCGCGACCGTGGCTGTCGGGCTCATCCTCGTGGCTCGGGCGGCCGTGAGGCGGGCGAAGCCGAACGGCTCGGACGACGGGAGCTAGTCGCGCGCCTCCGGCGCCGTGGCGGCCGCGGGGGTGGTGGTCAGCTCGGCCCCGGCCTCTCGCATGCGGGCCAGCGCCTTCTCGCCGTCGTCCGGCTGCAGGTTCACCGCGGCGCATGCGTCGACCACGACCGCCGCCTCGAAGCCGAGGCGCCGTGCGTCGAGCACCGTGGCGTTGACGCAGTAGTCGGTCGCCAGGCCACAGACCACAACGCGCGAGATCCCTCGCTCGCGGAGCATGCCCTCCAGGGGCGTGGGGGTCTCCTCGCCGCTCACCGGGTCGCGCATGGTGAACCCGGAGTAGCCGTCCTCGCCGTTGCTCCCCTTGCGCACCACCTCGCCGGCGACGGTCAGGCGCGGATGCAGCTCCGCCCCCCAGGTGCCGGCGACGCAGTGGACCGGCCAGATGCCGCCATCCTTGGCGAAGTGCGGCGTGGACGGCGGGTGCCAATCCTGCGTGTACACCACCACGGCGCCGCCGGCCACGGCCCGGTCCACCTGGCGGTTGACGCGGCCCACCAGCGCCTCCCCGCCGCGCACCGTCAGGCTGCCCGATGGATCGGCGAAGTCGTTCTGGACGTCCACCACCAGCAGCGCCGTCCGCGGGTCGTACGGTTCCATGGACCGATGATAGGCACGCCGGCCGATGCTTGCGCCGCCGCCCGCTCCGGGTAGGATTGGCCGTGACCCTCTACGACTTGTTCCTGGTCGCCGCCGCGGTCGTCTTCGTCACGGTCACCGGCTTCATGGGCTGGAGCATCGTTTGTCGCCGCAGGCGCGAGGGCGAGACCATCAGGCTCGAGCTGTTGTGGTGGGCGCTGCCCACGCTGCTGATGCTCCTGCTCTTCGTGCTCACCATCTTCAGCGCGACACGTGGCTGAGCCGCTGCTGACCGAGGCGGACCTGGCGCTGAGGCCCGGCCACGGCGTCCGCTCCCCGTGGCTGCGCGAGGCGCTGGCGGCCGAGGGCGACCCACCGCCGCTCCCCGGTCCCGCGTCCGACATGGACGTCGACATCGCCATCGTCGGCGGCGGATACACGGGCATGTGGACCGCCGAGCAGCTGAGCCGCCGCGCACCGGCGCTGCGGGTCGTGGTGGTGGAGCGGGACATCTGCGGCGGCGGCCCCTCGGGGCGCAACGGTGGGTTTGTCAACGCCTGGTGGGACGAGATCGACACCCTGGTCGAGCTCTATGGCGCGGAGCGCGCCGTCGCGGCGGCTCGTGCCGCCGCCGAATCGGTGCGGGCCATCGGGGCGTGGTGCGGGGAGCACCGGGTCGACGCTCACTACCGCCAGGCCGGCATGCTGGTGGTCTCGACCACGCCGCCGCACGACGACCGGCCGCTGGGCGCCGTCGCCGCGGCGGAGGCGGCCGGCGTCCCCGAGGAGCTGGTGGCGCTCAGCGCGGAAGATGTCCAGGCCCGCTGCCGCTCCCCGAGGTTCCGCGGCGGGGCGCTCATGCGCGACGGCGCCACGGTCCAGCCGGCCCTGCTCGTGCGCGGGCTGCGCCGGGTGCTCCTGGAGCGGGGCGTGACGATCCACGAGGGGACGCGGCTGATGCGTCTGCGCTCGCCGCGCGGCCCGGTCGTGCGGCTGACGGTCGAGGGCGGCGGCGCGACGCGCGAGATCCGGGCGCGGCACGCGGTGCTGGCGATGAACGCCTGGTCCGCCGGCTGGCGGCCGTTCCATCGGTCCATACTGGCCTGGGGCAGCTACATGGTCCGCACCGAGCCGATCCCCGAGCGCATCGCCGAGCTCGGCTGGACCGGCGGCGAGTCGATCTACACCGCCCGATTCAACGTCGAGTACCTCCACGTGACGCGCGACGGTCGCATCGCCATCGGCTCCGGAGGGGGCGTACCGGGCTACGGCGGGCGCATCGGGCCTTCCTTCACCGATGACCTCGGCTCCGCCCGTCGGGCGGCCGGCGCCTTCCGTCACCTGTTCCCGATGCTGGCCGACGTGCGCCTGACCGATGCCTGGGGCGGCCCAATCGACGTGTCCGGCAACCATCTTCCGCGCTTCGGCTCGCTGGCCGGCGGCCGGGTGCATTATGCGATGGGGTTCTCCGGAAATGGCGTCGCGCCCTCGCACCTGGCCGGCCGCGTGCTCGCCGCGCTGGCGCTGGAATCCGACGAGCCGGTCACCCGCCTGCCGATGGTCGGCCCACCGGCGCGCAGCCTGCCGCCCGAGCCGTTCCGCTTCCTCGGCGCGCGCCTGATGCGGGCGGCGATCGTCCGGCGCGAGGCGATCGAGATGGGCGGTCGTCGAGCGCCATGGCCGCTGCGGCAGCTCACCGCCATGCCGAGGCGGCTGGGCTACCATCTCGGACCCGCTCCGTGACGCGAGGACACCGTTTTGACCGACGAGCTGAGATCCAGCCTGATCCGCATCCTGGAGGCCACGCGCCAGGCGGAGCGCGACGTGTTCGGCGCGCTGGACCCGGCGGTGCGCGGCGCCCCGCTGCGCGAGGCGGACTGGTCGGCCAAGGACCACCAGGCCCACCTGACGCTGTGGAAGGCGCGCCAGGCCGATCGCTTCGCGGCCGCGCGCCGCGGCGAGACGATTCGACGCACCGAGGAGGACGAGACCGACGCCGTCAACGCCGAGCTCCACGTCACCCCCGCCGACTGGAGCTGGGAGGCGATCGTGCGCGAGGCCGATGCCGAGACGCGTCGACTCGCCGAGGCGCTGGCAGCCAGCGACCTGCAGCAGGTGCTCGCCGATCCGGCCCTCCTGGACAATACGTTCGGCAACGGCGCGTACCACGCGCAGCAGCACTTCAGCTGGCTGCTTGCCGCGGACATCGGCGTCGACGAGGACCGCGTCCTGGCCTTCGGCGAGGAGATCGAGCGGATGGTCCGCGACTCAGCGCTGCCGGACCGCGACCGGGCGACGGCCATCTACAACACCGCCTGCTTCCTGGCGGTCATGGGGCACCCGGATCGTGCCCGACCACGGCTCCGCGATGCGTTCGCGCTGCGGCCCGACCTGGTCGACTGGGTCAGGCAGGACGGCGACCTCGTGGCGCTGCGCGAGGAGATCGACGCCCTGGCGGCTCAGTAGACGCCCGGGAGGAATCGCGCGGTGCGCGCGCGATAGGCGCCATAGCCCGGATAGCGCTCGACCAGCCACGCCTCCTCGCGCCGCGACTTGAGATCGAGCCAGGCGGCCAGCAGCAGCGCGACCACCAATGCCGGCGGGCTGACCACGAGGGACGCCCAGCCGACGGCCAGCAGGACCACGCCGGCGTAGATGGGATGGCGGATCCGCCCGTACGGGCCGGTCACGACCAGCTCGGCGCCGGAGGTGGGAGCAGGCATGGCGGTGAGATTCGGGCCGAGCGCGTCGATGCCCCGGTAGACCAGCCAGCCTCCTGCCGCCACCAGCACGACGCCCGCCGCGAACGAGAGCCAGCCCAGCAGGCTGGATGGCGGCAGCGCGCCGAAGGCCGGGTAGCTGACGATCCCTTCCAGGAAGATGAGCAACATCTGGCCGATGACCCAGCCCTGTCCACGGGAGCCGAGCGCCGGAAGGCGCTCGCCGCTGTCGTCCCGGCCGGGCATCCCTCAGGAGTTGAACAGCCGGCGAAGACGGCGGTAGGCGGTCGCGGCCGTCCCGCGCCGGCCACGCAGCCAATCCTGGTCCGGCGACAGGCTCGCCCGCGAAGGGGGCGAGGGCGCGTCGGCCCCAGGGATCGTGTCTGGCGGCTCGGCTGCGAACGGCTCAACGGCGTCGCCGGGGGGCTCGCCGGCGTCAGTTGGCGGCGGTCCCTGGTCTGCGATCTGGCCCGACCTCCGGCCGAGGTAGGAGCGGATGGCATTCACCTCGTCGCGGTCCCATCCCTCGTCGGCCGCAACGCGATCCAGGTCAGCCTCCGAGACTGCGGTCGACGGTGCTTCGGCCTCCTCCGACGCAGGCTCGGGCGCGGGCGGCGAGATCTCCCGGTCGCGCCAGCCCTCGGCAGCGACCTCGAGCTGTGCCGCCTCGAACTCGTCGCCGAACCAGAGCAGTGCCTCCTCGTCCTGCCTCTGCTCCGCGAGGGTGGGCGGCGGCGAAGGAGGCACGCTGGCGGACGACGGCTGTCCGCGGTAGAGCCCGAATCCGACCGTCCCCGACCCTTCGGTCGCTGGCCGGTCTTCGGAGGGCCAGGCATCGTCGGCTCGTGGCGCATCGGTGGCGTCCGGCTCCGCGAAGGCGTCCTGGATGGCCTCGGCCGCGGGCGCCTCGTCCTCGCGTGCGAGGTGCTCCATCTCGCCCGATGTGTCCTCGTAACCTGGTGCGGGCTCGGCCTCCTCAGGCTCCGCGAAGGCGTCCTGGATGGCCTCGGCCGCGGGCGCCTCGTCCTCGCGTGCGAGGTGCTCCATCTCGGCGGATCCCGGAACCTGCGGGGCGGCGGCCTCGGGTCTGGCGTCCGCCGCCTCCGGAGCGATCTCGACGTGCGACCCGGCCTCGCCGGCATCCAGCCAGGTGAAATCACCGTCCGCGAACCAGTCTGGCTCGACGACCTCGGTGGTGTAGGGCGAGTCCTGCGCGGTGGGCGTCGCCGGCTCCTCCTGGACGGACTCGGGGGTGACGGCCCCGGCTTCCGATTCTGCGGCGACCACGGGTATGTCCTCGGCCGGTTCCGGCGCCGCTGCGGGTCCCGCGACCTCAGGGGGTCCCGCGACGGCTGCGGGTTCCGCGACCTCGGGGGGTCCCGCGACCTCGGGGGGTCCCGCGACCTCGGGGGGTTCCGCGGGGGGCTCCTCGGCCCGTACACCACGCTGGAACGCGGCGAGCGCCTCCGCCGCCTCGCGAGCGCCGGGCAGGTCGGCCAGCGTCGGGTCCTCGGCGCGCGCGAGGGCCTCGGCCAGCCCGGCGACCGCGGCGCGGCCACCGCTGACGCGGCGCCTCGGCTCCGGACGCGTCGTCGTCTCGTCGGCGCGCGGCTGCTCGGCCGGGGCGGGCTCCGGCAGGTCGACCCGGACTGGCACTTCCGCGGCGAAGCGCTCCTCCCCGGGTGGCTCCCCTGCGGCCTGTTCCGCGGCGGCTTCGGCCTCGGCGCGTTCCTCAACGGGGGCTTGCTCAGTGCCGGCTTCCTCGACGAGCACCTCTACCGGGTGCTCCCCGCGCCCGGACCGAGGTACCGGCTGGTCCGTCGCCGGCTCCGCCGGCGCATCCGTCCGCGGTGCTTCTTCCATCGCGGGCTCCGCCGGCGCATCCGTCCGCGGTGCTTCTTCCATCGCGGGCTCCGCCGGCGCATCGGTCGGCGCGGGCTCCTCGGCGGACGGCTGACGCGGCGGACTGGGCCGCTCGGTCAGCTCCCAGGCCACGGTCGAGGCCGGCCGCAAGGGAAGCCGCATGTCCATGCGGGCCTCCAGCAGGTCGACACGGCTGCGCAGGGCCGCCACCTCCCCGCGCGCCTCGCCGAGCGCCAGCAGGGCCTGGC
>JAPSGM010000100.1 GCA_031177555.1 Chloroflexota bacterium | reverse complement strand
TGTGTCCTCCATGCCCCATCTGCGGGGCTGCACCGACGCACCGGGCGAGGCGGCGGTCGCGACGGCAACCCTAGCCGCACGCGCTTACCGGCCAGTTACGGGCGGCTTACCAGCGTGCCCTGGGGAAAGCGAATCCGCGATGTCGTACGCCTCGCGCCGGGAGAGGCCGCCGCCGCGCAGCAGGTTGGCGACGGTCCGATGCGACAGCCCATCTCGGGCTGCCTGCTCAGCCACCCCGCGCGGGTCCAGCCCGGCGCCGGCGTCCGCGGCAGCCGCCAGGCCGGCGATCACAATCGTGAACTCCCCCCGCGGCCGCTGCATCCGGGCGGCGACCTGCCTGGGCGTTCCGGTCACGACCCCCTCGAAGCGCTTGGTGAGCTCGCGGCCAACCGCCAGCCGCGCCTCCGGCGCCCGCTCCCCGAGCCGTTCCAGCAGGTCGCCGAGGCGCCGCGGCGCCTCGTACAGCACCAGCGGCAGGCCGATCGAGCCCGCCGCGCCGAGCAGCCTGTCGAGGGCGGCCGCGCGCGCGGAGGCCGGCCGGGCCGGCAGGAACCCGCCGAACACGAAGCCGCCGGCCTCCTCGCCGGCAAGGGCCAGGGCCGCGGTCACCGCGGTCGGGCCGGGCACCACCTCCACGGCCGCGCCCGCGCTTCGGGCCGCCGCCACCAGCGCCGCGCCCGGGTCCGAAACTCCCGGCATGCCGGCATCGGTGGTGAGCGCCAGCGTCTCGCCGTCGGCCAGGCGCGAGAGCAGCTCTGGCAAGCGCGCCGCGGCGTTGTGCTCGTTGAACGAGCGTGTCGGCCGCTGAACCCCGAGGTGCGCCAGCAGGCGCGCGGCCATCCGCGTGTCCTCGGCAACGACGAGGTCGGCAGTCCGAAGCGCCTCGGCGGCGCGCGGCGAGAGGTCGCCCAGGTTCCCGATGGGCGTGCCCACCACGAGCAGCCGGCCGGGCGCGGCGCCCACGCGGGCCCTCTCAGCTCCCCCGGCGCGAGCCGGGACGGCGGCGCGGATAGAGGTGGTCGATCCCCGGCGTGCGGAGGCTGATCTTGGCCACCGGAGCCGGCTGCCGCTTGAACTCGGTCTGCGCCACGCGGCGGGCGACCCACTCCACCAGGCGCCGCTCAAGGCCGGCGCCCACGCATCGGTCCACCGTCCAGCGTCGGTCGACCAGCGCGAACAGGATGCGGTCGAGATCGTCGTAGGAGGCGCCCAGCTCAGACTCATCGGTCTGGCCCGGCCAGAGGTCGGCCGATGGCTCCTTGCCGATGATCCGCTCCGGCACCCCAAGGGCGGCAGCGACGCTGCGCAGCTGGCTCTTGTACAGGTCCCCGATGGGCTGCAGCGCGGCAGCCATGTCGCCGTGCAGCGTGCTGTAGCCGAGCAGCACCTCGGTCTTGTTCGAGGTGCCCAGCACCAGGGCATCGAAGGCGGCCGAGCGGTCGTAGAGCACGATCATCCGCTGGCGGGCCATCACGTTCCCGCGTCGGACCTGCAGGGCGGGACCGTCACCCGGCCCGATGAGCTGCAGCATGGGCTCCACCATCGGCGTGATGTCCACCCGCTCGGTCCGGCAGCCCAGCGTCTCGACCACCAGCTGTGCGTCGGCCTCCGAGTCCGGCGAGGAGGTGCGGTACGGCATTCGCACGGCAAGCAGGTTCCCCGCGGGCACCGCGCGGGCCGCCAGGAAGGCCGCCGCGGTCGAGTCGACGCCACCGGACAGCCCCACCACCAGTCGCTCGAACCCGGTCTGCTCCAGCTGCGAGCGGATGAAGCCGGCGATCACCTCGATCGTCTGGACCGGGTCCAGCTCGGGCAGCGGCGTGGATTCGGGCTCCGCGGGCATCAGCCGGCCGGCTCGTCGGCAGACTCGGGCGACTCGGGCGCCCCGGGCGCCCAGGGCCCCGGCAGCCCGGCACGCTCGGAGATGATGCGGTCGATCTCGCGGCGGACGAGCTCCAGCCGCTCGTCGGCGAGCAGGGGCAGCTGGTAGCGCTGCATGCGCACGTCATCGGTCTCGAACGCTCCGACCACCAGGGCCTCCTCGTAGAGCGGACCCTCGGCCAGGACGGAGCCATCCGCCCCGAGCAGGCGCGAACCGCCCCAGAAGGTCAGCCCCTCCTCGTTGCCGACGCGGTTGCAGAAGGCGATGCCCACCGTGCCCAGCAGCGCGTAGGTGTCCTGCATCCGATGCCAGCCGGCGATGGCCCGCAGCCCCGCCGCGCTCCCCGGGGCGCGCGCCGGCCCGGCCGCGACGTTGACCAGCAGTGACGCGCCATCCTGCGCCTGCAGCATCGGCAGGCTGGCGTGCCAGAAGTCCTCGCACACCGACAGGCCGATGCGGCCCATCGGCTCGCCCACCTCGATCGCGCGGATGCGGTCACCGGGGCGGGTGAACCGGCCCTCGTCGAAGAGCCCGTAGGTCGGCAGAAACACCTTGCGGTGCAGGCCGATGAGCTCGCCGTCACGCAGGAGCGCGGCGCTGTTGGCGTACCTGTGATGGTCCGTCTCCTCCACGAAGCCGATGGCCACCAGCGTCCCGGGCGCCAGGCGGCTCAGCTCGGCCAGCCGCGGGTCGGCGGCGGAGATGGCCACCTCCGGCACGAGGTCGGACAGCAGGTAGCCGGTGAGCGCCAGCTCGGGAAAGGCGGTGAGCTGCGCACCCTCCGCCACCGCCCGCCGCAGCCATCCGGCGGCAAGCTCCAGGTTCGCGTCCACCTCGCCGAGGCGGGGCGCGAGCTGGGCCAGAGCGACGGTGTACCTCACCCGCTCAGGCGTGTGGCTCGGCGCCGGGCGGCCCACCCGGCGCGAAGAAGCCGTCGTCCGCCTCCGGCGCGACGGATTCCGGCGTCACCACCTCGTCCGGCGCCGTGGTCCGGCCGGAGCTGTGGCCGGCGGCCGCCGTGATCAGCTCGTCGCGTCGCCTGGTGCCCGTGAGCTCCTCGGCGAAGTGGCAGGCCACGCGATGGCCGGGCTGCAGCTCGCGCAGGGCGGGCAGCTCGTCGACGCAGCGCTCCGGGTTGTCGAGCTCCCGCCGCAGCCAGCAGCGGGTGTGGAAACGGCAGCCGGACGGCGGGTTGGCCGGCGAGGGCACGTCCCCCACCAGGATCATCCGGCGGCGACGCAGCTCCACCGCCGGATCCGGAATGGGAACCGCGCTGACCAGGGCGGCGGTGTAGGGGTGCAGGGGTCGATCGTAGAGCTCGCGGGACGGCGAGAGCTCGACCACCTCGCCCAGGTACATCACCGCGATGCGGTCCGAGATGTGGCGCACCACCGACAGGTCGTGGGCGATGAACAGGTAGGTGAGGTTGAACTCGCGCTGCAGCTGGGCCAGCAGGTTGATGATCTGCGCCTGGATCGACACGTCGAGCGCGGAGACCGCCTCGTCGGCAGCGATGAAATCGGGCCGGACGGCGAGCGCGCGGGCGATGCCGGCCCGTTGACGCTGGCCGCCGCTGAACTCGTGCGGGTAGCGGTTCACCGCGCTGCGTGGCAGGCCCACCACCTCCACCAGCTCCCGCACCCGCTTCGCGGCCTCCGGGCCCCTGGCCAGGCGGTGGACCCGCAGCGGCTCGGCCAGCATCGACCCGATGGTCATCCGGGGGTTGAGCGAGGCGTACGGGTCCTGGAAGATCATCTGCATCCGGCGCCGCAGGCGCTGCAGCTGCTCGCCGCGGGCGGCGGTGATCTCCTGGCCGTCGAACCAGATCTCGCCGTCCGTGACGTTCACCAGGCGGATCACGGCGCGGGCCATGGTCGACTTGCCGCACCCCGACTCCCCCACCAGCCCGACAGTCTCGCCGCGCCGCACGTCCAAGGAGACGCCGTCCACGGCGCGCACCGCTCCCACCTGGCGCTCGAAGACGAGCCCCCTCATGATCGGGAAGTGGACGCGCAGGTGCTCGGTCCGCAGCAGCGGCTCCTCGCTCGCCCGCGGCTCCTCGCTCGCCCGCCGCTCCGCGGCTTCGCTTTCGGCGACCGCAGTCATGACGCCTCTGCCAGCGCGAAGCCGGACGGAACCAGGCGCTCGCCATCGGCCGGGTTCCAGCACGCCACCTCGTGGCCATCCGCCGCGTCCGGGGCCTGCTCCAGCGGCGGCATTTCCACCCGGCAGCGGTCCAGCACGTTGGGGCAGCGTGGCGCGAAGGGGCAGCCCGGGATGTCCCGCGACAGGTCCGGCGGCTGTCCCTGGATGGGGACCAGCTCTCCGCGTCCCTGCTCGTCCAGGCGCGGGATGGACTGCAGCAGCCCCACCGTGTACGGGTGCCGCGGGCGGCCGAAGAGCTCACGCGTCGCGGCCCGCTCGACGATGTGTCCGGCGTACATCACGCTGATGGCCTGGGTCATGCCGGCCACCACGCCCAGGTCATGGGTGATCAGGATCAGCGCGGTGCCGGTCTCGCTCACCGCGCTCCGCATCAGGTCCAGGATCTGGGCCTGGATGGTGACGTCCAGGGCGGTCGTGGGCTCGTCGGCGATGAGCAGCCGCGGGTCGCAGGCCAGCGCCATGGCGATCATGACGCGCTGGCGCATGCCGCCGGAGAACTGGTGTGGGAAATCGTTCAGCCGCTGCCGAGCCGCGGGGATGCCCACGATCTCGAGCAGCTCCAGCGCTCGTCCGGTGGCTCGCTTGCGCTTCAGCTTACGGTGCGTCTCCAGGACCTCGGTCAGCTGGCGCTCGATGCTCAGCACCGGGTTTAGCGAGGTCATGGGGTCCTGGAAGATCATGGCCATGCGGTCGCCGCGGATCTCACGCATCTCCTCGTCGCTGAGGGCGAGCAGGTCGTGTCCCTCGAACAGGATGGTGCCGGATTCGATCCGTGCCGCGGGCTTGGGCAGCAGGCGCATCACCGACAGCGAGGTCACCGTCTTCCCGCAGCCGGACTCCCCCACGATGCCCAGCGTATCGCCGGCGCCGAGGTCGAGGCTGACGCCGTTGACGGCATGCACGGTACGGTCCCCGGCGCCGAACGTGATGCGCAGGTCGCGCACGGACAGCATCTCCGACTCGGTTCGGCGCGGGTGGCGATGGGCGCCGAGCTCAGGGCCGGACGTCGCCTCCATGTCGTGGATGCTCACCGGCGCAGCCTCGGATCGATCGCCTCGCGCATGCCGTCGCCGAGCAGGTTGAAGCCCAGCACGGCGAGGACGATGGCGATCCCCGGGAAGAAGGCCAGGTGCACGGCGTCGGTCAGGTAGCGGTACGTGTCCGACAGCATGGTGCCCCACTCGGGGGTGCGCGGGTCGGGCGGGCCCAGCCCAAGGAAGCCGAGCGCGGCCGCGTCCACCACGGCGGTGGCCAGCGCCAGGGTGGCCTGCACGATCAGCGGGCCGATGGCGTTCGGCAGCATGTGACGCACCAGAAGCGAAGGGCCGCCGACGCCCACCGAGCGCGCGGCCACGACGTAGTCGGCATCACGGAGGGCGAGGAGGCTGCCACGCAGGATGCGGGCGAAGATGGGGACGTTGACCACAGCGATGGCGATGGCGACCTGCAGCACCCCGCGCCCCAGCCAGGACACGACCGCGATGGCCAGCAGCAGGCCCGGGATGCTGAGCATGATGTCGACCGATCGCATGATCACCGCGTCGATCCAGCCCCGGAAGAAGCCCGCCAGGGCGCCCAGCACGGCGCCGATGCTCACGCCGATGGTGACCGACATCACGGCGATGCCGAGCGTCAGCCGCGAGCCGAAGACGATGCGGCTGAAGACGTCCTGGCCCTGCACATTGGTGCCGAACCAGTGCTCCGGGCCGGGCGGCAGGTAGCTGGCTCCCAGGTCGCCACGGGTCGGGTCGTACGGCGCGATGAACGGAGCCAGCAGTGCGACCAGCACGAAGAAGACGATGATCGCGCCGCCGATGATGGCAGAGGGCGAGCGGCGCATGCGACGAAAGGCATCTGTCCACAGGCCGACAGAGCGTTCCTGGCTGGCGGTCGGCTGGGCGACGGCGACGTCGGTCATCGGTCAGGACTCATGAATAGCGGATCCGCGGGTTGAGGAACGCGTAGCTGACGTCCACCACGAGGTTTACCAGGACGAAGATCAGCGCCAGCATCAGCACGCCGCTCTGGATGATCTGGTAGTCGCGGGCAACGACGGCCTCGTAGATCCAGCGGCCCACGCCGGCCCAGGCGAAGATCGTCTCTGTCAGGATGGCCCCGCCCAGCAGGAGCCCGGTCTGCAGCCCGATCACGGTCACCACCGGCAGCAGGGCGTTGCGCAGGATGTGGCGGCCGTCGACCACCGGCTCGCGCAGGCCCTTGGCATGGGCGGTGCGCACGTAATCCTCGTTCAGCACGTCGACCACGCTGGCCCGGGTGATGCGCATGATGACCGCCAGCGGGATGGTGCCTAGCGCCAGGCCGGGCAGGACCAGGTGGAGCAACGCGTCGACGAACCCTCCCGGCTCACCGGCCAGCAGGGCGTCGATGGTCATGAAGTTGGTCACGCTGGGAAAGTAGTAGTCCACCAGGTCGATGCGCCCCGAGCCGGGCAGGATCGGGAACTGGATGGCGAATAGCCATTTCAGCATCAGCCCCAGGAAGAAGATGGGGATGCTGATGCCGATCAGCGACATGACCGTACCCGCCGAGTCGACCCAGGTCCCCCGGCGCTTGGCGGTGAGCATGCCCAGCGGGATGCCGACCACCACCGCGAAGAGCATCGCGGTCACGCTCAGCTCGATCGTGGCCGGGAAGCGCTGCAGGAAGTCGTCGACAACGTCGCGGTTGGTGATGAAGCTGCGGCCCAGGTCGCCCTGCAGCAGGCCGCCCATGTATTGCAGGTACTGCTCGAACAGCGGCCGGTCCAGCCCGAGCGACTCGCGCACTCGGGCGATGTTCTCCGGAGTCGCCCGCTCGCCGAGCAGGGTGGTGGCGGGATCTCCGGGCAGCAGCCGGGTGAACACGAAGATCAGGAGCGTCAGCCCGAGCAGGATCGGGATCAGCAGCAGCAGCCGCCTGATGATGAACCTCGTCATCCCCGTGCTCCTGGTAGTGGGAAGTGGAGAGCCCCGACCTCGGCCGGGGCTCTCCCAGTCTAGTCCTCGACCTCCGGCCTACTCCTCTGAGAGCCAGACATCGAGGAAGCTCTCCGAGCCCGTCGGGTTCGCGACGTAGCCTTGGACTCGATCGGTCATTCGCTTGGCTTTGTGGCGCAG
>JAPSGM010000099.1 GCA_031177555.1 Chloroflexota bacterium | reverse complement strand
AGCAGGAGCGCCTCGTCGTAAGGGGGAAAGGATCGAGCGCATCCTGCACCAGGAACCGGCCCCACCACACCGCTCCGGGGAGGCACAGCCCGAGGATCGCGAGGCCCGCGAGCCGGAATCGGCCGCTGCGCGCCAGCAGGAAGGTGATCCACAGCAGCGGCAGGCTCGTCACGACGACGATGACCGGCTGTGTGATGAAGAACACGAACATCCCGCTCAGGCCGAATCCCAGCACGAAGGCGCCGGACCACTTGAGGACCGCCTGCAGGTTTCGGAGGCGGTAGCGCTGGATGATCGCGTACACCAGCCCGGCAACGAGCACGAACGGCGTCGCCAGGCTCAGGCGCGCGTAGAGCTCGGCCTCGGGCGACATCGGGCGCATGATGCCGCGCCGCTGCCGCGCCGTCACCCCCGAATGGTCCGGGGCGTGAAGGCTCGGCTACCATTCGCGTCCCATGGGCCAGTCGCTCCGTACCCATACCTGCGGCGAGCTGCGCGCGTCGCACGTCGGCGAGCGGGTGGCGCTGGCCGGCTGGGTGCACCGCCGCCGCGATCACGGGCACCTGACCTTCATCGACCTGCGCGACCGCTACGGCATCACCCAGGTCGTGACCAGCGCCGACGACGGACCCCAGGCCCACGCCGCGGCGGACCCGGCGCGCGGCGAGTGGGTGGTGCGGGTCGAGGGAGGGGTACGCCATCGGCCGGAGGGCACGGCGAACCCGGAGCTGGCGACCGGCGAGATCGAGGTGGCGGTGGACCGCTTCGAGGTCCTCAACGCCTCCAAGGTGCCGCCGTTCTACATCAACGAGGAGCAGCCAGGGCTCGACGAGAGCCTGCGGCTGAAGCATCGGTACCTGGACCTGCGCCGCCCACCGGTCCAAGAGCGGATGCTGCTGCGCTCGCGCCTGGCCAGCGCCATCCGCCGCGCCCTTGAGGACGAGGGCTTCGTGGAGATCGAGACGCCCAGCCTCATCCGATCCACGCCTGAGGGAGCGCGCGACTTCGTGGTGCCCTCCCGCCTGCGGCCGGGCGAGTTCTACGCGCTGCCGCAGAGCCCGCAGGTGCTCAAGCAGCTGCTGATGGTCGCCGGCTACGACCGCTACTACCAGCTGGCGCGCGCCTGGCGTGACGAGGACCTGCGCGGCGACCGGCAGCCGGAGCACACCCAGGTCGACATCGAGATGAGCTTCGTGACCGAGGAGGACGTGCTCGACACCGTCGAGCGCATGGTCACCCGCGTGGCGGGGGAGGTCCTTCCGGACCGACCGCTCCTCCACCAGCCGTTTCCCCGTCTGACCTACGAGGAAGCCATGGACCGATACGGGTCGGACAAGCCGGATATCCGCTTCGGCATGGAGCTGGTGGAGCTGACCGATGCCGTCGCCGGCGTCGACTTCCGCGTCTTCTCCGAGCCGATCGCCGCCGGCGGGCGGGTGCGCGCCATCTGCGCTCCCGGCTGCGCGGGATACTCGCGCAAGCAGCTGGACGAGCTGACGGACCTGGCCAGGCGCCACGGCGCCGCCGGCCTGGTCCACCTCGCGGTGGGCGACGACGGCGCCCTCAGCGGCCCGGCCGCCAAGTTCCTGGACGCGTCGGTGCAGGAAGCCATCAGCCAGCAGACGGGCTCCGGGCCGGGCGACCTGCTGCTGATCGTGGCCGACGCGGACCCCATCCGCGGCGCCGAGGCGCTGGGCCACCTGCGCCTGGAGATGGGGGATCGCCTCGGACTGCGGACGCCCGGCGTCCTGGCCTACCTCTGGATCCGGCGCTTCCCGATGTTCACCTGGGACGCGGAGGGCCAGCGCTGGGACGCCACCCACAACCCCTTCAGCGCCCCGGTCTGGGAAGAGCTGGATCGCATGGAGTCCGATCCAGGATCGGTCCACGCCCAGCAGTACGACCTGGTCCTCAACGGCTGGGAGTCAGGCGGAGGCTCGATCCGGATCCACCGCCGCGAGGTGCTGGAGCGCGCCTTCGCCTTGATGGGCCACACCCTGGAGAGCGCCCGCGACCAGTTCGGGGCGCTGCTCGACGCGCTGGAGTACGGGGCTCCGCCGCACGGGGGCATCGCCATCGGCCTGGACCGATGGGCCGCGCTCTACGCCGAGGTCGACAACATCCGCGAGGTGATGGCCTTTCCCAAGACTCAGTCCGGGACGGATCTCATGCTCGATGCGCCCTCGCCGATCGGTCCCGAGCAGCTCGACGAGTTGCATCTCCGCGTGATGCGCGACGACTGATCCGACCGGAACCTCGGAGTCGGGGTTGCCCTCATGGATCGGCCGGAGTACAAGTACGGCGACGCGGGGAGCGACGACGTGCGGGCCCAGTCCCATGGCCGCCGGGGGACGCACCGAGCTACTGGCGAACCCGACCCGCCAAGCAGCCGAGGTGCCCCATGCGTCCAACCCTTCGTCTCGCGCTCGTGCTGGCCGGCCTCGCCCTGGTCATGGCCGCGAGCGCCGCTCCGGTGGCGGCCCGCCACGCCGGCACGTGTCCCGATGGCGGGTACCAGGCCGTCCAGTTCCTGGACGAGGAAGGCAACGTCATTTGGGCCTCGGTGGAGATGTTCCCCAGCCTCCTGCGAGCCTTCGAAGACGGGATCTACACGCCAGAGGAGCTGGCCGCGGGCATCGCGGCGCTGGACAGGAACGGCAACGGGATCCTGTGCGCCAAGGACATCTGGGCCCACAATGGTGGCCGCGGCGCGCCGCCCGAGCCCGAGCAGGCGCAGGGCCTGGGAGGGTTCTACTACTTCATCCAGGGGATCGACGATCGGGCCGTCTAGGCCCGGGGCGGGCTCGGGGTCGACCGGCATTTCCGGCGGCCCCTTTCTTCTTCGCGACCTGCGCGTCCGGCGGCGGCTCGTTTCAGCGGACGATCATGGGTTCTGCGGCATAATCGGTGTCCCATGAGCGTCTACCTGGACCACGCCGCCACCACGCCGCTGCGCAGAGAAGTGCTGGACGCCATGCTGCCGTACCTGGCCGAGCACCACGGCAACCCGTCCAGCATCCACGCCTCCGGGCGGCGTGCGCGCCTCGGGCTGGACGAGGCGCGCGAGACCGTGGCCCGCCTGCTGGGCGCCAAGCCACGGGAGGTCGTCTTCACCAGCGGAGGCACCGAGGCGGATAACCTGGCGGTCAAGGGCGCCGCCTGGGCGGCCAGCGCCCGTGGGCGGCGGGTGGTGACCACTGCGGTCGAGCACAAGGCGGTGCTCAACGCGTGTAGCGTGCTGGAGCGGTTCGGCTTCGAGGTGGTCTACCTGCCGGTGGACCGATACGGCAGCGTGGATCCCGCCGACGTCGCTGCCTCGATCACCGATCGCACGGTGCTCGTCAGCGTGCAGTACGCCAACAACGAGGTGGGCACCATCCAGCCCGTGGCGGAGATTGGCGCCATCTGTCGAGAGCTCGGGACGCTGTTCCATGTCGACGCCGTGCAGGCCGCGGCGTTCCTGCCGCTCGACGTCGACGAGCTGCGGGCGGACCTGGTCAGCCTGGGGGCACACAAGCTGTATGGGCCGAAGGGTGCCGGCGCGCTCTTCGTGCGACAGGGGACCGCGGTGCTGCCCCAGCTGTCCGGGGGCTCGCAGGAGCGCCAGCGCCGGGCCGGGACGGAGAACGTGGCCGGCGCGGTGGGATTCGCCAGGGCCTTGGGGCTGATCCACGCCGATGTGTCGGCGCGCGAGGCCGAGAACGAGCGGCAGGCGACGCTGCGCGACGGGCTGATCGCGAGGCTGACCGCGGTGGCGGGCGTGGCGCTGACCGGCCATCCCGCCCAGCGCTTGCCGAACAGCGCCAGCTTCGTGATCGACGGCGTGGAGGGCGGCGACCTGGTCGCGGCGCTGGACCTGGAGGGCATCGAGGCCTCCACCGGCAGCGCCTGCACCACCGGCTCGGTGGACCCCAGCCACGTCCTGCTGGCCATGGGCATCGACCCGGAGCGCGCGCACGGCTCGCTGCGCCTGACCCTGGGCCGCGGCACCACCGCGGACGACGTGGAGCGCACGCTGCGGGTGGCGACGCGGGCCATCGGGCGGCTGCGGGCCGCGCGGGCCGGGGTGCCTGCGGCGGCATCGGCCTGATGGCGCGCGTGGTGGCCGCCATGAGCGGCGGCGTCGACTCCAGCGTGGCGGCCGCCCTGCTCGCGCGCGAGGGCGGGGAGGACGAGGTGGTGGGCGTCTGGATGCGGCTGCACCCCGACGGGGGCGAGGGATACGAGCAGAACCGGTCCTGCTGCTCGCCCGACGCGGCGGACGACGCCCGGCGGGTGGCCCAGCTGGTCGGCATCCCGTTCTTCATCCTCAACCTGGAGCGCGAGTTCGGGGCGCGGGTGATCGACGCCTTCACCGATGCCTACCTGGACGGCGCAACGCCGAACCCGTGCCAGGCCTGCAACCAGTACATCAAGTTCGACGAGCTGCTGCGCCGCGGCCTGGCGGCCTACGACGCCGACCGGGTGGCGACCGGCCACTACGCGCGCGTCGCGGAGGACGGCGGCAGCTACCGCCTGCTGCGCGCCGCCGACGCGGACAAGGACCAGACCTACTTCCTGTGGGTGCTGGACCAGGCGCAGCTGGCGGCCACCCGCTTCCCGCTGGGCGAGCTGACCAAGCCCCAGGTGCGCGCCATGGCCGCCGAGCTGGGCCTGCCGACGGCCGCCAAGCCGGAGAGCCAGGAGATCTGCTTCGTGCCCGCGGGCGACTATCGCACCCTGCTCGAGGAGCGGCGCGGCTACGCCGGGGAGCCGGGCCCCATCGTCGACGCCGACGGCGCGCGGGTCGGCACGCACACGGGTTACGCCCACTACACCGTCGGCCAGCGCCACGGGCTGGGCGTGACGCTCGGGGAGGCGGTGTACGTTCGCGAGGTGCAGCCGGCCAGCAACACCGTGGTCGTCGGCCGCCGCGATGACGTCGCCGCGCGGCGCTTCACCGCCGAGGGACGCCGCTTCGTGGCGGGCGACCCGGCCTCCGAGCGGTTCGAGGCCAGCGTCCGCATCCGGCACCGCGGAAGCGACGTACCATGCGAGGTCACCCTCGTCGGCGACGATCGCTTCGCCGTGGAGACCGCGGAGCCGGTCTGGGCGCCCGCGCCGGGCCAGGCGGCGGTGCTGTACGACGGCGAGGTCTGCCTGGGCGGCGGGCGCATCGCCCGGGCCGCATGACCGTCAACGTGACGACCGGGGCCGCATGACGCCATGGCTGCTGCTCACCGCCCTGGTGGCGGCCATCAACTGGACGGCGTTCCTGGCGCTCCGCGGCCACTGGGGGCGGATCTCGCCCGTGCTGCTGCTGGCCGCCGTGGCGGGGACGGCCGCCGGCGAGCTGATCGGCTCGGCCACCGGGCTGGAGCTGGTGCAGCTGGGCGACTTCCACCTCGTGGCGGCGTCGGTGGGTGCGCAGCTGGCCATGCTGGCCACGCTGCTCGGCGCCACCATGCTGCCGGCCGGCGGCGAACATCAGGAGGGATGACGACATGGACCTGGCGCTGACGATCTTCCGCCTGGGAGTGGGCATCGGCGCGCTGCTGGTCGGCGTCGGACTGGTCATCGCGGCCCTGAGCCTGCGGCCGTTGCTGCGGGACGTGCGCTCGCTGGCCGGCGACGTGCGGAGGCTGAGCCGGCTGGCGGACGAGGAGCTGCCGGGCCTGCTCGAGCACGCCCGCACGGTGGCGGCCAACGCGGAAGTCCTGACCGAGGACGTGGCCGTGCGGCTCGAGCAGTCGCGCATGGCCGCCGAGCTGGCAGCGGGACGGCCGTCCGGCATGCCGGTACAATCTGACGACGCAGCGGGAGACGATCGCATCGCATGAGAGACTCCGGATTCGGCAGCTTCCTGGCCGGCGTCCTGATCGGCGGGCTCATCGGCGCCGCCATCGGCCTGCTCCTCGCTCCGGCCAGCGGAGACGAGCTTCGCGATCAGGTCGGCGAGTTCGTGGACCAGCGCCGCGCCGCCTTCGACGACGCGGTGAACGAGGGCCGCATGGCCGCGGAGCAGGCACGGGCGGAGATGCAGGATGAGTACGATGCCGGTGCGCCGCAGGGCGGCGTCGCCCCGGAGGGCGCTGCCTGACACACCGGCTGCCATCGCTGACGCGCCTACCCGACAGAGCCGGTGGTCAGCCGGCTCTCGTCATGACCGGGGAAGGCCGGAGGTGAACCGATGCAGCCGTTGAGCGCGGCCGAGATTCGCGAGCGGTTCCAGCGCTTCTTCGAGGAGCGCGGCCATACGCGCGTGCCCCCGGCCCGGCTCCTGGCCCGCGACGACCCGACGCTGCTGTTCACCAACTCCGGCATGGTGCAGTTCAAGCGGGTGCTCACCGGCGAGGAGAAGCGCGACTACACCCGCGCGGTCGACGCCCAGCCATGCCTGCGCGTGGCCGGCAAGCACAACGACTTCGAGGAGGTCGGCCGCACGCCGCGCCACCAGACCCTGTTCGAGATGCTCGGCAACTGGAGCTTCGGCGACTACTTCAAGCGCGAGGCCATCGCCTGGGCGTGGGAGCTGCTGACCGTCGAGCTCGGCATCCCGCCCGAGCGCCTGGCGGCCACGGTCTACACCGATGACGACGAGGCATACCGCATCTGGACCGATGAGATCGGGCTCCCGCCCGACCGGATCGCGCGCTGGGGCAACGTGGCCCAGGGCGACTTCCACAACTTCTGGCAGATGGCCGACACCGGCCCTTGCGGGCCCTGCAGCGAGCTGCACTTCGACCGCGGCGCCGAGCTCAGCGAGGGGCCGGACTGCATCCCGGACCACTCCGAGACGTGCCCGCGCTGGCTCGAGGTCTGGAACCTGGTCTTCATGGAGTTCGACCGCGCGGCCGACGGCGCGCTGACGCCGCTGCCGTTCACGAGCGTCGACACCGGCATGGGCCTGGAGCGCATCGCCAGCGCGCTGCAGGGCGTGGAGTCGAACTACGGCACCGACCTGTTCGTGCCGATCATCCAGCGCTTGGCCGAGTACATCGGGCACGACCCGGAGACGGTGGAATCGGAGCGCTTCAGCTACCAGGTCGTGGCCGACCACTCGCGGGCGATGACCTTCCTCATCGGCGAGGGCGTGAAGCCGGCGAACGAGGGGGCGGGCTACGTCCTGCGCCGGATCATGCGCCGTGCCGTCCGCCACGCCCGCCTGATGGGCATCGAGCGGCCGT
>JAPSGM010000098.1 GCA_031177555.1 Chloroflexota bacterium | reverse complement strand
GGGATCATGGAGGTCACCAGGAACGGGCCGATGCGATCGGGACCCTCCTCGTGGGCCTCGATGATGTCGCGGATCATGGTGTTGATGCCGCCGATGCCCGAGCCGATGATCGAGCCGGTGCGCTCCGCCAGGCGGTCGTCGGTGATGGGAAGCTCCAGCCCGGCGTCGCGCATCGCCTCCGACGCTGCCGCCCACGCGAAGTGGACGTAGCGGTCGTTCCGCCGGATCTCCTTGCGCGGCATGATCCCCTCGGGCTGAAAGTCCTTGATCTCGCCGGCGATCTTGCATGTCACGCGGCTGGGGTCGAACGAGCTGATGCGGTCGATGCCCGAGCGGCCGGCCACCAGGCAGCTCCAGAAGGTCGGCACGTCGTTGCCGATCGGCGTGATTGCCCCCATGCCGGTGACGACCACCCGACGCTCGCCGAGGTCGCGGAAGGTGGGGCGCCGCCACCGCTCGGCGATGGGCTCAGCCATGGGTGCGGCCCCCGGCGATGGCCTGGTCGCGCGGGATGATGAAGCTGATGGTCGCCTCGGTGGCCACCTCGCCGTCGACGCTGGCCACTCCCCGCGCGCGGCCGAACATGCCGCGCAGCTTGTCGACGGTGACCTCCATGCGCAGCGTGTCGCCGGGCACCACCGTGCGCCGGAAGCGGCACTCGTCGATACCGGCGAACAGCGCCAGCTTGCCGGCGTACTCGGGCAGCGACAGCACCGCCACCGCGCCGGCCTGGGCCATGGCCTCCACCATCAGCACGCCGGGCATGATCGGGCGCTCCGGGAAGTGCCCGGTGAACTGCGGCTCGTTGGCGGTCACGTTCTTGATGGCCACCACGCGGCGGCCCGGCTCGAGCTCGACCACCCGGTCGACCAGGAGGAACGGGTAGCGATGCGGGATGATGCGCATGATCTCGGCCGCCTCGATGGGCAGCGTCAGGTCCGGGGCTCCCGCGACGGCGGTGGCGGCCGTATCGGTCCGTTCGTTGGGCTCGTCGGTCATGGGTCTCCTCGTCACGCGCCGCCGGCCACGAAGGCCGCGGGGCCCACGCGGTCCAGCAGGTTGGTGCTCACCTCGGCTTCCAGGAACGCGTCGTTGTTCACGATGCCACGATGGAATGGCAGGTTGGTGCGCACGCCGTCGACGTGGAACTCCCCGAGCGCCCGGCGGGCCCGGGCGATGGCGGCGCTGCGGTCCTCGCCCCACACGATCAGCTTGGCGAGCAGCGAATCGTAGAACGGCGGGACCTCGTAGCCGGGGAAGAGGTGGGTGTCGACGCGCACCCCGGGGCCGCTGGGCAGTACCAGCTCCTCGACCACGCCGGTCTGCGGCGCGAAGTTGTCGCCGGGGTCTTCCGCGTTGATGCGGAACTCGATGGCGTGACCCCGCAGCTCGACCTGCGCCTGGGCGACGGACAGCCGCTCGCCCGCCGCCAGCCGGATCTGCTCGGCGATGATGTCGATGCCGGTCAGCATCTCGGTCACCGGGTGCTCCACCTGGACCCGGCAATTGATCTCGATGAAGTAGAAGTTCCCCTCGCGGTCCAGCAGGAACTCGAGCGTACCGACGTTCTCGTAGCCGGCCGCCGTGACCGCACGGATGGCCAGGTCGCGCAGCCGATCGCGCCCGGCATCGGTCATGGCCGGTGAGGGGGCCTCCTCGATGATCTTCTGGTGCCGCCGCTGCACGCTGCAGTCGCGCTCCCCCAGGTGCACGCCGTTGCCGTGCCAGTCGACCATGACCTGGACTTCCACGTGGCGCGAATCCTCGATCCACCTCTCGAAGTACACGCTGTCGTCGCCGAAGGCGGCCTGCGCCTCGGAGCGCGACAACGGCAGGCTCGTCTCCATCTCGCGCGGCGAGCGCACGAGCCGCATGCCTCGCCCACCGCCGCCGGCCGAGGGCTTCAGCAGGACGGGATAGCCGGCGTCGGAAGCCTGCGCCAGCGCGTCGCCGATGTCGGTCACGATGCCCCGGCTGCCCGGGACCGTCGGCAGCCCGTTGGCCGCCAGCATGCGCCGCACGGCGTACTTGCTGCCGAAGCGCTCCAGCACCTCCGCCCGCGGACCGATGAAATGCAGGTCGTGCGCCGCCACCACCTCGGCGAAGCCGGCGTCCTCCGACAGGAAGCCGTAGCCGGGATGGATCGCATCACAGCCGGTGATCAGCGCGGCCGACACCACGGCCGGCTGATTGAGGTAGCTCTTCCTCGCCTCCGCCGGACCGATGCAGACGGCCTCGTCGGTCATGCGCACCGCCAGCGTGTCGCGATCGGCCTCCGAGTAGGCCACCACCGCCGGGATCCCCAGGTCGCGGCAGGCGCGCAGGACGCGGACGGCGATCTCGCCGCGGTTCGCGATGAGGATCTTCTTGAAGCTCATGGCCGGACCGATGCCGCGGCGGCCACGCCGCCCAGCTCGCGGACCGCCTCGTCCAGCGTCGCGACGTCGGCCACCTGCAGGGTCCGCGCTCCCGGCGCGATGCGCCGCACCATGCCGGAAAGGGTGGCGCCCGGTCCGCACTCCACGAAGGTGTCCACCCCCTCGTCCACCATGCGCCGCACCGACGCCACCCACTCCACCGGGGAGCGCACCTGCTCGGCCAGCACGCTGCGCAGCCGCTTCGCGTCGCTCTCCGGCTCGGCGGTCACGTTGCCGACGACCGGCACGGAGGCGTCGTGCCAGGTCACGCTCTTGAAGGCCTCGGCCAGGCCGTCGGCCACCGGCGCCATGTGCGGGGAGTGGAACGGGCCGCTCACCTTCAGCGGGACGAGGCGGCGCGCGCCGGCCCCGCGAAGCGCGTCCTCCGTCGCCGCCAGCCCGGCGAGCGTGCCGCTGAGCACGATCTGCCCCGGCGCATTGTCGTTGGCCACCACCACGTCGGCCGGGGACGCGGCCTGAGCGATCGCGCGCTCGACCTCGCCGCGGTCGAGCCCGATGACCGCGGTCATGCCGCCCTGGCCCGACTGCGCGGCCATCAGCTCGCCGCGACGCGCCACGAGGCGCAGCGCATCGGCGAAGCCGAGGACGCCCGCCGCCACCAGCGCGGCGTACTCGCCCACGGAGTGGCCAGCCACGAACGCCGGCTCCACGGCCACCCGCGCGCGCAGCGCCGCCAGCGCCGCCACCGACGCGGTCAGCAGCGCCGGCTGCGTCCGGCGGGTGTCGTTCAGCCGCTCCTCGGGGCCGTTCCAGGCCAGGTCGCTCACCGACCATCCGAGCGCGAGTTCGGCGGCGTCGAAGGTGGCGCGCGCCTCGGGCGAGGCATCCGCCAGCTCGCGCCCCATGCCCACCGCCTGCGAGCCCTGCGGTGAGAAGAGGAGTGCCCGGCTCACTCGGCCGGCTCCAACTCGATGACCACTTGCCCGTACTCGACCGGCTCGCCCGCCTCGGCGACGAGGTGGCGCACCGTGCCGCGCCGCGGCGCGCGGACCTCGTGGCGCACGCCCAGCATGTCCACGTGGCCCAGGGCGTCACCCTTCTCGACGGCCAGCCCCGGTCCCAGGCCATCGGCGAAGCCGAAGTAGCCGACCGCCGGCGAGGCGATGCCGTGGCTGGCCGGCGTCGCCGCGTGCGGGCGGCCGGCGGACTGGCGCCGGCCGCCGGCGTCGCCGGCATCGGTCACGGAAGCCGCTGGGCGCCCCGCGGCGCTCTCCCCGACCGGGGCGCCGGCGACCCGGACGCGCAGGCCGCCCTGCCGCACCTCGAGCTCGCCCAGCCCGTGCCGCGCCAGCCGCTCGGCCAGCCTGGGGACGATCTCTCGCGCCGCCATCTCGACCTGACCCAGGTCCTGGTCCGCCTCGCTCATGCGCCTCCCTCGTTGTCGGTGCTCTCGTCGCCGCTCGGCCAGACCTCGCTCCAGCGCGGACGCCGCGGGGCGCCGGGGACCCTGAGCAATCGGCCGATGCGCTGCCGCAGCGTGCCGTCGTCGACCGGCCGCAGGGGCTCGACCTCGGCCTCGTTGACGACGCCGATGCCGCGCAGCCGAGCATAGCGGGTCATCAGCAGCGCCTCGGGCTCGACGCGGGTGACACGGCCCAGCGCGGCCAGCAGCGCCTCGCGCAGCGCGCGGGCCGTGGCGTCCGGGTCGTGCTGGGCGCCGCCCTCTGGCTCCGGGATGATGCCGTCGATCACGCCCAGCTCCAGCTGGTCGGCGGCGGTCATGCGCATCGCCGCGGCGGCCTCCGGCGCCTTCTCCGGCGCCCGCCACAGGATCGAAGCGCAGCCCTCCGGCGAGATGACCGAGTACACCGCGTTCTCCAGGGCCAGCACCTCGTCGCCGACGCCGATCGCCAGCGCCCCGCCGGAGCCGCCCTCGCCCACGATGACGGCCACGATCGGGACCTGCAACGCCGTCATCTGCTTGATGCTGGCCGCGATGGCCTCCGCCTGGCCGCGCTCCTCCGCGGCCGGTCCGGGGAACGCGCCGGCCGTGTCGAGCAGGGTGACCACCGGCATGCCGAGCTTCTCGGCCAGCCGCATCAGCCGCTGCGCCTTGCGGAACCCCTCCGGGTGCGGCGAGCCGAAGTTGCGGTGGATGTTCGAGTCCGTGTCGGTCCCCTTCTGGTGGCCGATGACCATCACCGGCCGGCCCTCCAGCAGGGCCGGCCCGCCCACGATGGCCGGGTCATCGCGGTACGAGCGGTCGCCGTGCAGCTCCACGAAGTCGTCGAAGATGCGGCTCACCAGGTCCATGGTCCGCGGGCGCTGCGGGTGGCGAGCCAGCTGCACGCGGCGCCAGGCCTCCTCGACGGCCCGGGGCGTGGGTGGCGCGGCCGTCATGGCGCCTTGCCTCCGCGCGGCGGCCGTGCGGCCTCCCGGGACGCCGGCGGCGTCGGACCGCCGCCGTTCTCCTCCTCGGCCTGCACGTCGATGCCGATCGTCTCGCTCACCGCCCCGCCCAGGCGCTCGGCGAAGTCGGACAGGACCCCGATGGGGCCCCACGCGCGCTCTTCCGTCGGCGGCCAGGCGCCGCCCGCTGCCGCCGCCACGGGCAGCGCCCGCAGCAGGCGCCCCAGCGTGCGGCGCAGCTCGGCGCGAGGGACGACCAGGTCCACGAAGCCGTGCTCCAGCAGGAACTCGGAGCGCTGGAAGCCCTCCGGCAGCTCCTCGCCCACCGTCCCGCTGGCGACGCGCGCCCCAGCGAACCCGATGAGCGCGCCAGGCTCGGCCACGATCACGTCGCCCAGGCTGGCGAAGCTGGCCAGCACGCCGCCGGTGGTGGGATCGGTCAGCACGCTGATGAACGGCACGCCGGCCACGTCCATGCGCGCCAGTGGCGCGGTCGTCTTGGCGAGCTGCAGCAGGGACAGGGTCCCTTCCTGCATCCGCGCCCCGCCGGAGGCCGAGACGATGATGGCCGGGATCCGCTCGCCGATGGCCGCCTCGAAGCAGCGGGCGACCTTCTCGCCCACCACGCTGCCCATGCTGCCGCCCATGAAGCGGAAGTCGAACAGCCCGATGGCCACCGGGTGCTCCTCGATCCGCGCCGTCCCCCACACCGCCGCCTCGCGGAGCCCGGTCTTGATGTGCGACGCCTCCAGCCGGTCGGCGTAGGCCTGCTGGTCGTGGAAGCCCAGCGGGTCGCCGGACGTGAGGCCGGCGTCCCGCTCCTCGAAGCTGTCGCGGTCCACCAGCAGGTCGATCCGCTCGCCGACGCTCATCCGGAAGTGGTGCCCGCAGGTCGGGCAGACGCGTAGGTTGCGCTCCAGCTGCTTGTTGAAGATCTGCGACTCGCAGCCGGGGCACTTGGTCCACGCGTCGGTGGGGCCGTCGCGCCGTCCGAGGGGAAACTTGATGCGCATGCGTCCGGCGCCCTAGCGTCCCAGGGCCCGATGCGGGTGGCGCCGCGAGGAGCGCCACACCGCGTAGGCGGTCACCGTCGCACCGACCGCCACCGACGAGAAGGCCCCGGCTGCCAGCAGCCGGCCGGGGCGCGTCAGCTCGCGACGGGTGAAGGCGGCGATGCCTTCGGTGGCGCGGCGCACGCGACCGGCCGCCAGCCGCTCGGCGAGCTGCGCCTCGAAGCGCGCGCCGGCGGGCACCGGGCGCAGGGCCCGGGACAGGGTGGCGGCCGCTTCCAGCAGCGGACGCAGCTGCGGCTCGATCAGCGGCCGTTCTCCGGCCAGCAGGCTGTCAACGGCCTCGTCGAGCCGCTCGGGCGTCGAACGGGTCGTCATGCGGTCACTCCTCGGTGGGGCTCATCCTAACGAACACCGCCGAAGGCGGCGCGTTACACCCCGGATCAGCGGTCGAGGCGGGTGGCCAGCTCGCGCAGGGCCCGATGCAGGAGGACGCGAACGGCGCCGGGCGAGCGTCCCAGCACCTCGCCGATCTCGGCCGAGGAGAGGCCGTCGGAGAAGCGCAGCAGGACGACCTGCCGCCGATCCTCGGGCAGCGTCTCGAGCGCCCGCAGGACCTCGCGCACCTCGTCGGCGCGGGCCACGAGCCCGGCGGGATCGGCGTCCGGCGCCGGGCGCTCGAAGCCATCGGGAAATGGCTGCCATCGGCGCCTGGCCCGGGTGCGGTGCGCGTTGGCGACCGTGTTGTGGGCGATGCGGAACAGCCACGCCCGGAAGGTGGAGCCCTCGTCGCGGAACCCCGGCAGCGCGGCGAGCGCGGCCAGGAACGTGCGCTCGGTGGCGTCCTCCGCATCGTGGTGGTCGCCCAGCTGGTAGAAGGCGTAGGTGTAGACCCGGTCCAGGTACCGGCGGTAGAGGCGCGCGAACTCGGCCCGGTCGGCCTGCGCCGCCCGTACGGCGGCCAGGTCCGGGTCGCCCGGCAGGCGCTCAGCCGCGGGCTCCACGCGGCGCGGCTCGCTCGTCATGCCACCGCTCCCGCGGCATCGCGAACGTTGACGACCTCGCCCACGCTCAGCGCGATCCGCCCGGCCGCGGTGTCGAGCAGCAGCGCACCGTCGTCGGCGATTCCCGCCACGGTGCCGTCCAGGCGCTCCTCGCCCACGTCCACCTGCACCTCGCGCCCGTCCAGGACCGATGCCTCCCGGAAGCGATCCGCCGGGGACGCGCCCTCCTCCAGCCGGCCGATCTCACGGTCCAGCCGCTCGAGCAGGCCGGCCAGCAGCGCCACCCGATCGATCTCCGTCCCGGCCAGGTCGGCCAGCGAGGTCCCGCGCTCCGCGATCTCGGCCGGCATCTCCGCGCGCCGCCAGTTGACG
>JAPSGM010000097.1 GCA_031177555.1 Chloroflexota bacterium | reverse complement strand
GTCAAGGCGGTCGGCTTCGGTTCGGGATGAGCGTGGCCGGCTGCGCGTCCTGTCGTCACGGGCTTGCTGTCCCGGGTGACCAGGGAAACCGCGTCGGGCGGCCGGAACTGCAGTCAGGAGGCCACGACGGCCCCGGTCATCGACGGGTGCAGATCACAGCGAAGGAGGTAGCGGCCTGGCTCTAGTGGCGGAACGGAGTAGAGGACCTCCCCGGTCCCGATGAACTCCCCGACGAAGACGACGTCGCCACCGCCCTCCCGGGAGATCGCCACGTTATGGATCGCCGCGTCGCGGTGGCGGAGCAGGACCGCAAGCGGCCGACCGGCGGGCACACGGAACTCGTCAGGATCGAACGCCATCTGCGCCGCGGTGACGACGACATCCGCCGACTACGGCGCTGGCGCCTCCGCGCCACCGACGTTGGCGCACCCGGCGACGACAGCGAGGACGCCAGCGGCGGCAAGCGATACCCGGCTCATGATCCTGCCCGGCGCTCCGATCCCTGTCGAGCCCAGCGGCGGTCCTCTGCGCTCCGAAGAATCGTGGCCAGCCAGACGAGCGACTCCACGGCCTGCCGAAGCACGACCCGTGGCGCTCCGTACACGCGCCGCACGTCGAGCGCGAGGAGCGTCAGCAGGGCGACCTCTACCCCCTTCGTGATCCATCCGAGCGTGATGTACGGACCGATGACCAGGTAGCCGACGATCGTGGTCGCCGTGAAGCCGGCCAGCGCCAGGCGCGGAAACCAGCTGAAGCGGCGAACGATCGGCCGTCGCACGGATGCGCCAACCACGATCAGGCCGGCCAGGCCAACGTAGCCAGCCGCGTTCAAGAGGAACAGCAGCCCGCCGAGCGTGAAGTGGACGAACGCGGTGGCCAGGGATAAGGCGACGATGCCGCTCGTGAGCCCGATCGCGTGGAGGTTGATCGTGGACTGATCCGACTGCATCTCGGTCCTCCTTCTCTTGGAGCCGCGGCCACGGCCGTCTGCCGGAGGCACGGGCTCGATCACGAGCTTCGACCGGACCTCGCCCGCTGTCAGGAGTCGAGCGTCCTCTGCCGCCCGGGAGACCTGGGCCATCCACAGCCGGGACTCAGGCACCGCGCGTCGGTCCGGCACTGGCGGAATGAGCGTGCGGCGACGAGGTCCGTCGCGACACGTACCAGGGGGCGCAGGTTGACCGTGGGCGCTACGGTTGAGCGCAGGAGCCGGTTGATGTCCAGTGCGCTGTATGCCGTGAGCCGGAGCGGGGAGCGTCTGCGGCCTGCCCTCGTCGCGGCCTTCGCGGCCAGCGCGATCGTCCTCGCCGTGACGCTGTTCGTCCTCCGCGCCACGTCGCCGTGGGACGGCACCGAATGGCAGCCGTTTCAGATTGGGAACGCCGTGCGAGGCGACGGCTGGCTGCAGCGACCGGTCGGCGCGGTTTCCCGGCTGCTCCCGTCAGAGGCGGTCACCCATGTCGACGGTCTGGCGGTCGGCGACGTCGTCCGCTCGCCGTTCGAGATCACCGCGGAGGCGCATCCCGGTCCGCTGACGTACGACGTCACGTCGGCCGAGGGCACACGGCGAGTGCTCCAGCCGCTGGCCCGCTTCTCGCTCGACACCCTCGTCCGCGAAGATTGGGCGGCGCTGCTGACGATCCCGACGCTGACCGCGATCGCCGCATTTGTCTTCCTCAACCGGCCGCGGGATCCTGCCGCCCAGCTGCTGCTCTTGGCGGCCGCCGCCTTCCTGCCCGGCACCTTCTGGCGCTGGATCGGCGTGAACGACCTCGTCTCCGGGCCGCTCCTCCCCATGCACGCCGCGTTCTCGCCGGTCTACTTCCTGGGAATCGCCGCGTTTGGCGCCTTCGGCTTCGTCTACCCCAGGCCGATGCCCTGGCTCGTGCGTCATCGGCGGTCGGCCGTCCTCCTCGCGCTGCTGCCGAGCGTGGCGGCGGCGGTGATCCTGGTGAAGGCCCATCTCCTCGGCGAGCCGGCGGTCGCCTGGTTCGCCCAGATGGGAGTGATCGAGTCGGCCACGATGCTCGGCGCGTTCGGACTCATCGCCGCCGCGATCCCGATCCGTCTGCTGACCCTGCCGGATCGCGCCGATCGGCGCCGGTACGCGCTGCTCATGGGCGGGCTTGGCGGGGTGGCAATTGTCTGGGTGATCCTGTGGCTGATTCCCTCGATCGTCATCGGTCAGCCGCTGCTGCCCTGGTCGGCCGCGTCACTGCTGGCCATCCCCATCGTGGCTTCCCTCGGCTGGGCCGTGCTACGTCTGCGCGCCTTCGAGATGGAGCGGATCGTCAACCGCACGATCGTCTACGGCGTGCTGACGGTCGGGATCGCGCTCGTCTACGTGGTCCTGGTGGGTGCGACCGTCCTGCTGGTCCGGGACCAGTTCGGCTTCGCCGCGGCGCTCGTGGCGACCGGGATCGTGGTCCTGCTCGCCCAGCCGATGCGAGACGCGCTGCAACGGGCGATCAACCGGCTGATGTACGGAGATCGCGACGACCCGTACCGCGCCCTTGCCCACCTCGGCGAGCGGATCGAGACGTCGCTTGCTCCACAGGAGATGCTGGTCGCGGTGGTTGATACCGTATCGAACGCGCTGAAAGTCCCGTACGTGGCAATCGAGGTGGAGGGGGAGGATGGGATCCTGCTGGCCGAGGGCCGTGGCCGCCACGAGGCTGAGACGGTCCCGCTCTCGCTACTCCACCAAGGCGAGCAGGTCGGCCAGCTCCTCGTCGCCCCGCGCGACGGCGGGCCGATGAGCAACAAGGACTGGAGGCTGCTCACCGATCTCGCTCGCCAGGCGAGCCCCGCGGCGTACGCCGTCCGTCTCAACCTCGAGCTGCAGCGGTCGCGCGAGCGGCTGGTCGCGACGCGCGAGGAGGAGCGCCGACAGCTGCGCCGCGAGCTCCACGATGGCCTCGGCCCGGCGCTGGCCGGCAGCCGGCTCCAGTTGCAGGCAGCCCAGGGGGCGCTCGACGAGGATCCGGTTCGAGCCAGGGAGATCCTGCGCGACCTCGAGGCCGACACGTCGGCCGCAATGCGCGAGGTGCGCCGAATCGCTCGTGACCTTCGCCCGTCATCGCTTGACGAGCTGGGCCTAATCGGGGCCCTCCGGGAACGGGCGGCGCATTTCTCCTCAGACGGTCGGTTCGGTGTCGATGTCGTCGCCCCCGAGGACCTGCCGCCACTCCCCGCTGCGGTCGAGACGGCCGCCTACCGGGTCGCGCTAGAGGCGCTTACGAACGTGGTGCACCACGCGCGGGCGCGCTCGTGTGCCGTGCAGATCGAGCTGGACGGCGACCTGAGGATGGAGATCCGCGATGACGGCGTGGGAGTGCCACAGCCAGTGGCTCCGGGCGTCGGACTTCGCTCGATGCGCGAGCGCGTCGCCGAGCTGGGCGGTTCGCTACAGATCCGGCCTAACGGGACATCGGGGACCGCCGTGGTCGCTCGTCTGCCGATCCCACCGGGACCGGACTGATGGCGCCGATTTCGGTGCTCGTCGCCGACGACCACCCCGCCTACCGAGCCGGCGTCGGGGCGCTGTTCGCCACCGTCGATCAGATCCGGGTTGCCGGGGAGGCAGGATCGGGGGAGGAGGCCGTCCGTCTGGCGCGCTCGCTCGAGCCCGACGTTGTGCTGATGGACCTCCAGATGCCGATCGTGAACGGCATCGAGGCCACCCGCCAGCTCGTACAGGAGCGGCCCGAGACCGCGGTGCTGGTGCTGACCATGCTCGAGGACGACGACTCGGTCTTCGCCGCCATGCGGGCAGGCGCCCGGGGCTACCTGCTGAAGGAGGCCGGTCGCGACGAGCTGGTGCGGGCGATTGAGGCGGCCGCCAGCGGCGAGTCGATCTTCGGTGCGGCCATCGCCCGGCGCATCGCCGCCTTCTTCAGCGGGGCGGCAGACGCGGCTGTCGCCGCGCGACCCTTCCCGGAGCTCACGCAGCGCGAGCGAGAGGTTCTCGAGCACATCGCGCGCGGCGAGAGCAACCAGGCGATCGCGCGACGGCTTGGGCTCAGCGACAAGACGGTGCGCAACAACGTGAGCGTGATCCTCGACAAGCTGCAGGTCGTCGACCGCTCGCAGGCCATCGTCCGGGCACGCCGGTCGGGGATGGGCGGCGAGGAACGCCGATGAGGCGCGCCGCCTTTCCCTGGAGCGTCGGGACGACCGCCCCGTGACCCCGGGACTTCATCGGCGCCACCATCCCGACGTGATCGTGGAGGAAGGTGAAGGCAAGCTCGTGCGCCATGCACGCATCGGCTTCGTCGGCGTCGCCTGGCTCTTCGTGGCGTGCCTGTTCGTGCAGCTCTTCCTCGTGGGGCTCGACCTGTTCCAAGCGGGCATCCCGCACTCGGTGCATGCCGACTTCGCCTACACCTACGGCTGGCTTCTGCCCGGAATGCTCCTGCTGGGTCGGCTTGGACGCTTGAGCGGGCGAACCCTGTCGCTCACCGCGCTGCTGCTGGTCCTCTACGCAGCCCAGACGCTGCTTCCCTCGACCGCCGATGCGGCACCACTGCTGGCCGCCTTCCACGCCGTGAACGCGCTGGTCATCTTCTGGCTCGCGATCAGCCTCGCTCACCGCGCCGGCAGGTCGGTGGCGCTCAACCGAGGCTGACCGATGCGCACCTGGCGCTTGGCCTTCGCGATCATTGCCTGGCTCTTCGTGGGCGCAGTGATCGTCCAGGTTTTCTTCGCCGGCGTCGGGCTCTTCGGGGCCGGTGACATGCGGTTGCACGCGTCGTTCGGTTGGCTGGTGGCGTATCTGCCGATCCTCATCCTCCTGCTGGCCTGGCCGGCACGCATCGGACTACGAACGGTGTGGCTTTGCGTGGCGCTTTTCGTGATGGGCTCGGTGGTGCAGCCATCACTCCCCGGTCTGGGCGATCAGCTCCCCTGGGTTGCGGCGCTGCATCCGCCGAACGCGCTGCTCGTTTTCTGGATTGGCCTTGTGGTGGCCCGGCGTGGCAGCGCCCGGTACCGTGAGGCCGCATCGATCCTCGATCGGGTGCCGCCGGAGGCCGCGGGCGAGTCATGATCCACGAGGCAGCCCCTCGAGGCAGCAGCGGCCATTCGGCACGGGACCCGGGTCGTGCAGTAGGCCGGGCCGATCGTCGGAGTAGGTACCAATAGCAGGCCAGGGACTCCACGTCAGAGCGGACCTGCAGTCACGCGCATTGAGAGGGTCGGCGTCGAAGATCATGAACCGATCGCCCATCGCTACAGCGACATACCGGATCGCGCTGAGCGGCCTATGCCTGCTTTCCTCGGCCGATCGGGACAGCTGCCCCATGACGGCGGGACGCCAGCTGGTGTCGAATCGCCCATAGACGGGCAGCGTGTGGCTGGCGGCTCGCCGTCGGGCGTGGGCGCCCCTGCTGTCCCGTTGCTGATTCTGGTCCTGATTGGGCTCGCGCTGCTTGGGGGCCGAAGCCGATGGGTCTCGACGCGGTCATTGATCGGCTCCGAGCAGAGTGAGGAGGGAGGAAAGCGACATGAACGGAGTTCACGGCGGGCGCAGGCGATGGGGCTGGGGAATCGTGATCGCGATCGGTTCCTTGTTGGTGCTGAATGGTGTGACGTGGTTCTTCATCGGGCCTCGCATCACCTGGTTCGAACAAGCAACGGGCGTCCCGCTCAGTGAGTTCAGGCAGGAGTATCCGGTGGTCGCCGACTCGATGTCGGCCAATGCCCGGCAGGTTGCCATCTGGTTCACCGCATTCGGCGTGCTCTCGGCGCTGGTGGGGGTGGAGGGCTTCCGCCACGGTTCAGGCTGGGCCTGGATTGCTAGTTGGGTGCTGGTTGCGGCTCTGGCAGCGCTGGGCCTGAGCTATCTGGCCGCCGGGGAGCCCGGCTTCCTGTCCCTTGGCGGGTTGCTCATGGCGGCGCTCGCCGCGGTCGGCCTGCTTGCCGCGCGGTCCGGGGGACACGGGGTGGCCTCCATGCCGCATGCGCGTAGCGCAGGCAGCTGATCTCCCCCATCCAGTACAAGGAGGTCCACATCATGCGACCGACGATCGGCGCTCGAGTCACAGGCCGGCGTCTACTCATCTCGCTGGCGCTGGCCAGCCTCTTGGCGGTGGCGATTCCGGCGAGCGCGCTCGGGTTCGAGTGCATCAACACCAGTCGCAGCGATCAGGGTAATGCCGGCGCGGCGCAGTCCAACGGCTGGGTCACGCTCCCGCTCGCCGAGCTGTTCGCTTTCGCGATCTTCATCGTCGACAACGACCTCGAGTCGGAGTTCGGACTTCCTGAGCTGCCGCCACGCAGTCCGGAGCAGATCCCGACCATGGCGTCGCTGGCCCTGGCGGCCGGCGTCCCGGACGGGTTCTTGGTGAACGCCCACGCCGTGGCAGCTGGCGGTGTGCATCGCAATGGCGATCCGAGCGGCGTGCTGTCTAACGGACGCGGGATCGACCACTTCCCTGATGCCTACGGCGAGGAGCTGATCGGCGCATACCTAGCCGCAGCCTAAGAGGTAGGCGCGGCTGGTCATCATGGTGCCACCGTCTATATCAAGCGCGTCCGTCGGATTCTGATGCCGGTACCGGGAGCCGCCCAGCCGCGATGGTGGGGCGGCTCACTTTGCGCGTCTGATTCGGTCGCGTCGGTGCATGCGGTCACGCTGCAAGCATTTACGGACGCGGGGAAGTATCCAGAGTCCAGGCGCCTTACCGCTTGGCCACGCCCGCACACGAGCCCAATGCAGACCGAGTGATCAGGAATCAGCAGCTCGCCTACCCACCGCGTGAGCCGAAGCACGGCCCACCAGGCGGTGGTCTCCACACCGTTGGCTGCCTGGCGGCTCATCGAGCGCAACCCGGCCACTGGCGCCAGCCTGCCCCGCGCCACGACCCCCGAGATGCGGCCCCTGTCGCCGCCGGAGGCCCGGCGCGTCGACGCCATGCTCGGCCGGCGTGACGCCCCCGTCGGCGCCGCGGTAAAGGGCTCCGACAAGGGCTCCACGCTCGTCGCCGGGACGGATAAGGGCTCCAATAAGGGCTCATTGACCGGGGTCGAGGCAAACGAAGGGCCCGATCTGAGCTCAGATCGGGCCGATAAGGGCGAGGTTGGTACCGCATACCGGATTCCTGGTGAAGTGTCTCATGCGTCTCAGCCGCGTTCACGCAGTACATCGAGGAGACGCATGAGACGCATGAGACACAACCCCATAAGGGCT
>JAPSGM010000279.1 GCA_031177555.1 Chloroflexota bacterium | reverse complement strand
GCGCACGAGCTCAACAATCCCGCTGCGGCGATCCGCCGCTCCGTCAGCGCACTGAGCGAGGCCATCGCCGGCCGCGATGCGCTGCACCCGCCGCACAGCCTGATCGGCGTCCAGCCGGACTCGGGCAAGGCGCCGCACGAGGCGCTGGCGCGCGCCGATGCCATCGACGAGGTGCTGGAGCTGGTGGACGACTCGGAGACGGCCGCCGCGCTGGTGGACGCCGGCTGGAGCGTAGACGAGCTGCGCCGCGCGTTCGTTGACATGGACGACGATGCCGCTCGGGATGCCGCCGCCTGGCTGGCGGCGACCGCCAACGTGGAGGCCCTGGTGCGGGAGGTGCACACGGCGGGCGAGCGGATCAGCGAGATCGTCGGGGCCGTCAAGACCTACGTCTACCTGGACCAGGCCCCGGTCCAGCGCATCGACGTGCGGCAGGGGCTGGATAACACGCTGGTCATCCTGCGCTCCAAGCTCAGCACCGGCGTCGACGTGACCCGGCACTACGCCGCCGAGCTGCCTCAGATCGAGGCCTACGGCAGCGAGCTGAACCAGGTCTGGACCAACCTGGTCGACAACGCGGTGGACGCCATGGAGGGTCGCGGCGCGATCGACATCCACGTCAACCCCACCGACGCCGGCGGGGTGCAAGTGCGCATCTGCGACACCGGCCCCGGAATCCCCGAGGACGTCCTGCCGCGCCTGTTCGAGCCGTTCTTCACCACCAAGGCGCCGGGGGTGGGCACCGGCCTGGGGCTGCACATCACCTATGCGGCGGTGGCGCGCCACGGCGGGACGATCGACGTGAAGCCGAACCCCGATGGCGGGACTTGCTTCGTGATCACCCTGCCGGCAACGCTGCCCAGCGGCCCATCCGCTGGACCGCAGCCGCCGGAGGACGCGACCGAAGTGCCCGCGCCCTAGCTGGCCGTCTGGGCCAGGTCTCGCGGCACGTGCCAACGCCGCCTTCGCGCCTGCGCGTCCGGTCGGCGCACGCTCAACTCATGCGCCGATGAGCCGGACTTCGGCCGCTGCAGTCACGTAACGCGACCACCATTCGCATACCGCAAGTCGAGCGGCCTCATTCCCGCTATGCCTGGTCCTCGCGTTGGCGATAGGCCGCGTCCGGGCTCTCGGCCATTCGGAGGCTGTCCTCCTGCTCCGCGTCGGGCGCGGCAGGGTCGTGCGTCGCCGCCTCGCCCTCCTGGCGGGCCTGCTCCGACTGGGTGGTATCGCGCTCGGCGGCCTGCACCGGCTCCTGGTCCTGGCCATGGGTCTCGCCCTGGGTTCGATTCGCGCGCTGGTCGTTCGTCATGCCGGCTCCCTGACGCACTCGGCGTGCCAACGGAGACCGTCGGCTAGGTTGGCAGCACCAGGAGGTAGCCGGGCCTCACGTTCATGCTCCAGTTGCGCCGGTCGCGGATCACGAAGTCGGTGGCCAGTTCCTTTGGCGTGACCAGCGCGTTCGGAGGCGGCGAGGGCCCCCACAGCGAGCTGCCGTGCGGGAAGAGGGGATCGAGCACGCGGATGCCGGTCAGCGTGAAGTCGCGGGTCCGCGCCGGGTCGCCGCGCGACTCGAACCCGCTCATGACCCACGCGTGGCGCCCGCGCCACATCACCAGGCCCACCGGACGGTTGGTCTCGCGCAGGGCCGATGCCGCCCGCCGCAGCGCGCGCTCGTAGTTGGGGATCGAGACGACCTCGTACTCGCCCAGCCCGATCTCGGTCAGGACCGATGCCCAGCCGAACGGGTTGGCGCCACCGAACGCGTTGGTCGACCGGTCGCGGGCCATCTCCCACAGCCGCCGCTGGTCGCGGAACGACCCGCGGCGATCGTCCCGGACCAGGTTCCACGCCATCTGCACCGACGCGCCGACGCACCACTCGAAGGTGTGCTGCGCCAACAGGTTTCCGGTGTCGTCGGTGTCGGTACCGAAGCCGTAGACGCAGCGCGCCACCCACTCGGGCGTCAGCGGAATGTTCGTCTCTCGCCACTCGGCCGACAGGTTCGTCTCGTTGCCACAGATGAGCCCGCGCGACCGCCCGAGGACCGGGTCCGCGGCCACCGACGCCGCCCACTGACGAAACTCGCCCAGGGCGCTCTCGTGGCCGGTCGGCGGGAGCGTCTGTCCGGGCTGGTAGTCGATCCGCAGCCAGAAGTCACACCCTTTGTCCAGGGCCATCCGAACGCGGGCGCGGGCGCCGTTCATGTCGAACGCGGCCCCGGCGCCGCGGAAGTAGAGCAGCTCGATCGAGGCGCTCCTCCGACCGTGCAGCAGTCGATCGGGATGCATCCAGTGAGAGCCAATCTTCTCGAGCATCGCCCCTCCACGCCACCCCAGGCGACATCACGTGCTGCGACCAGTGTAGTCCGGTCCCGCTGCCGACGCACCGGTGAAAACCCGTAGGCGGGTGCGTAGATTGTCCGACGCCGGGCCGTCCCGTTTTGGCCACTTTCGGAGTTGATGGGTATAGTGCGATCCGACTTTCGACCGCCGGGCGCGGTCACCGGGGAGATGGCGTGGACGACCTGCAGATCGCGTGGCTGATGATTGGCTGGGTGCTGGCGTTCTGGGCCGGCAAGGATCTTCACACGCGATTCGCGGCGTGGCGGAACAGCCGTCGCGACGACTAACACCCAGGCCCCTGGTGGGGTCTGGCTAGCTCGGGGCCTCGCCCGGCGCGGGCGCATCCAGCCACTCGATGCGGGTGCGGCCCTCGTGGCCGTGGATCGCCTCGAGATCGCCGACGGTGTCGTAGATCGTCACCGAGCGGTACTCGCTGCACCAGGACAGGACGACCTTGCCGGTCGAGAAGGCGACGCCTTCGGCGACGACTCCCGTCCCGGAGACACCGCTGATGTCTTCATCCCGGATCAGCCGAAAGCGACGCATCGCTCGGTCCTCGAATTCGCGGTGGTCTCGTCACCAGGATATGCGATTCAGGCCGTCGGCAACGAACATGC
>JAPSGM010000096.1 GCA_031177555.1 Chloroflexota bacterium | reverse complement strand
GCCAGCGCCACGGCCAGCGCGATCCCGGTCAGCGTGGGCGTCAGGCCGAAGGAACCCCGCCGGATGCCGATGGTGACGATCAGGTAGCCGAGGCCGCCCAGGCCGATCAGTGCCGTCACGGTCACCAGCCCGATGGTGGTCACGGTGGCGATGCGCAGGCCGGCCACGATGACCGGCAGCGCGAGGGGCAGCTCGACACGGAGCAGGCGCTGGGCGCCGGTGAAGCCCATGCCCACCGCCGCCTCGACCACCTCCGGCGGCACGGCGCGCAGCCCCTCGACGATGTTGCGCGTCAGGATCAGCAGGGTGTACGAGACCAGGGCGACCTCGGCGGTCAGCACCGTCCCCAGGCCGGTGATCGGCGTCAGCAGGGCGAAGAGGGCCAGCGAAGGGATCGCGTACAGCGCCCCGGTCACCGCCAGGATCGGCCCGTACAGCCGGGGCCGGCCGCGAACCGCGAGGGCCAGCCCGAAGGAGATGGCGAGCCCGATGGCGACGGCCAGGCCCGTCAGGTACAGGTGCTCGACGGTGAGTGCGCCGATCCGATCCAGGTTGTCTCCGATCCAGCCGGGGTCGAACCTCACGGTCCGTTCGCCTCCGGGCGTAGCTGCTGGCTGATGGCGTCGACGCTGATGAGGCCCAGCACCCGCTCGCCGTGGTCCACGACCACGCCCAGCTGGACGCTGGAGGCCAGCAGCACGGACAGCGCGTCGCGCAGCGTGGTCTCGGGCTGCAGCGTGGGCGCGCCCGGCGTGGCCGCGGTGGCGTCAATCGGCCCGCTGCCGGATACGTCGTGGCCGTCGATCCAGCCCAGCGGCCGGTCGGCCTCGTCCACCAGCAGCGCGAACGCGGCCTCGCGAGCGCCGGTGAGGCGCTTCCTGATCTCGCCGCGCTCCTCGCCGACGCGGGCGATCACGGCGGCGGTCAGCGGCAGGTCTCGCACCCGGGCCAACGAGAGGCGCTTCAGCCCGCGGTCGGCGCCAACGAACCGCTCCACGAACTCGGACGCGGGGCTCGCCAGGATGGCCTGCGGCGTGTCGTACTGGGCCAGGACGCCGCCACGCTGAAAGATGGCGATGCGGTCGCCCATCTTGATGGCCTCGTCCACGTCGTGGGTGACGAAGATGATCGTCTTGCGCACCCGCTCCTGCAGGCGCAGGAACTCGTTCTGGAGCCGCTCGCGGCGGATCGGATCCACGGCGCCGAACGGCTCGTCCATGAGCATCACCGGCGGGTCGGCGGCGAGGGCACGCGCCACGCCCACCCGCTGCCGCTCGCCCCCCGATAGCTCGGCGGGGTAGCGGTCGCGGAATGCCGCCGACTCCAGCCCGACCAGCTCCAGCAGCTCCTCCGCGCGACCGGCGATCCGCTCGCGGTCCCAGCCGAGGAGCTCCGGCACCACGCCCACGTTGCGGGCCACGGTGAGATGCGGGAAGAGGCCCACCTGCTGGATCACGTAGCCGATCCGCCGCCGCAGCTCGACCGCCGGCAGCGTCATCACATCGTCGCCGTCGATGGTGATGCGTCCCGAGGTCGGCTCCACCAGCCGGTTGACCATCTTCATGGTCGTGGTCTTGCCGCAGCCCGAAGGACCGACCAGGATGCAGATCTCGCCCGATGTGATCGTCAGCGACAGGTCGCTCACCGCGGCAGGCGCCCCGGGCGGGCCGTAGCGCTTGGTGACGTGGTCGAGCTCGACGACCGCCCCGGCGGTCGTCGCCACCCCGGTCTCGGCGGTGCTCGACGCGGGCCTCACGCCGGAGATGATAGGAGTCGCGTCACCGGCGACCGTCCACTGCATCGGCCAGGCGCCAGATCCGGATGCCGTCGGCGTCGTAGGCCAGCACGAGCTCGCCGCTCGCCGCGAAGCCGGTCGGGGCGCGGCAGTCGGCCGGCAGGCGGGCCTCCAGCACGTAGCCGGCGGAGAGCATGCGCATCAGGTCCGCAGCGTACGCCGCGTCGCCGGAGCAGTAGATCTGCCGCACCTGCTCCACCCGCTGGTCGGGGTCGTAGCCCAGGTTGGCTACGTAAGGCGTGAAGGTGAGGAGGCGCAGCCGGCCCGCCGGATCGGTGGGGGAGTTCAGCCAGCCGTCGGTGACGAAGACGCTGCGCGGCGGGGTATTCGCCGCGATCCAGCTGGCCGCGCGCACCTCCGCTTCGGAGAGCACCTGCTCGCGATCGAAGGCGGTGTAGGCCGACACGAGCAGCGGCGACGGCACGCTCAGCAGGAGGACCAGCGCGACCGCCGGCCGCGGCCAGCGGCGGATCAGCCAGCCGGCCAGCACCGCCGCCGCGACCCACATCGCCTGGAAGTACTTGTTCATGTCGAAGGCGACCTCGCTGACCTGCACCACGTTCGGGAGCACGAAGAGCGCGACGAGCCAGGCTCCCAGGAATGGCCGCCACGGCGTGCCCGGCACCGCCAGGGCCACCAGCGCCAGGCCGACGGGCACGCCCAGGTTGGTGAGGTAGAAGAACGCCACCGCCGCCGAGCCGTCGGCCCAGGGCGCCGACTCCCAGCCGGGCACCGGACGCAGCGCCCCGGAGCCGCTCGCGTTGCCGAGCGCCGCCAGCGCGAACGGCAGAGCCAGCGTCATCGGGGCAAGCAGCAGGGCGGCGTTGCGCGGCGCCTCTCGCTCGGCGAGCCGCCCGGCGAGCGTCACGTACAGCAGGGCCAGCAGCAGGAAGGCCGGGAAGAAGAAGAAGTGGAAGGGCGCCAGCAGGGCGCCCACCAGCCCGGCCAGGCCAAGGAGCCCGAGGCGGTCCCGCCAGCCCGCGGCGCGCTGCCGGGCCGTCGGCAGGGCCGCCACCAGCAGCAGCACCGCGCCGACCAGGATCGGCAGGCCGAACGTCGTGGCCCGATGCACCAGCAGCCCCGTCCCCATCACGGACGGGATGCGGAAGAACGGCCACATCGGCTCCGGGTTGCCGGCCGCGTCGTACCAGCTGTTGTCATACGAGTTGTGCAGCAGCAGCCCCAGCGGCGCGTCCACCCCGGTGGCCACGTCGCCGATGAAGCGCACCCAGCCCAGGCCGCCGCCCCAGATGACCAGGGCCGCCGCCAGGAGGGCCGCTCGCCGGGCGCCCGGGCCGCGCAGCAGCCGTCGCGCCAGGCCGTGCACCAGCAGGGCCAGCGCTCCGGCCATGATCGCCGACGAGGTCACGAAGGCCGGGACGGCGAAGATGCCCGCGGCCCGCGCGGCGATCGCCGCGTGGAAGTCGGCGAACCAGTGATAGACGAGCGGCGCACCGGCGAAGTACGGCACCTCCGGCGGAAAGTTTCCGGCGTTCAGTGACTGGGCGATCGACAGGTGCACGCCCAGGTCGCTCCAGTTCGAGCCGCCGGCCGTCACGCCGCCGTCCACCGTCCGCCACAGGCCGGTCTGCAGCACGATGCCGACGAACCCCGCCGCGGCGAGCGCGAGCACCAGCGCCGCCCACTCCCGCCGCGCCGCGTGGGTGGCGCTCCGCAGCTCGGCGCCGAGCGCGGCCGGGCCGCGACGCCAGATGGCCAGCGGGATCGGCGCCAGCAGCAGCGAGGCGACGGCGAAGACGGTCCAGCGCTCGTAGCCGCCGGCGGCGAGCGCGAGCCAGTGCACCGCGTGGGCCGACAGCACCACGGAGATGACGATCGTCAGCCCCAGCCGGCCGGTGGACCCGATGCGCGGCAGCGCCAGGGCCACGACCGCCCAGCCCGGGACGATGAAAAGCGCGGGCCAGACCGCGACGATCGCCGCCGCCGGCCACAGCCAGGCCAGCGCCAGCAGGGTACCGATCGCCCCCGCCGCCAGTGCGGCGGCCAGGCGCGCACCGATCCCGCCCGCGGCCCTGGCGGTTCGGTCCGCCGAGCGCGCCACGATGTTCATCGAGCCAGGATCATAGGGACTCGGCGCGCAGGGACAGTTCGCCGGGAGGCGTGGCGGCCGGGGCGCGCCGGATCAGCCGCGGGGCGTCGAGGGCGCGAGCTGCGGCAGCGGCTGCCTGGGGTCGAGCAGCGCGACGATACGGTCGACCTGGGTCGGGGTCAGGACCTCATCGCGCGCCATGCGGGCGGCCAGCCGGTCGAGGTCATCGTGCACGTGCACGCCCGGCCGCTGGTCCTCCTCCCAGGTCAGCTCCGCGCCGCCGGAGAGCAGGAGGCACGCCTCCACGGCTGCCGGCAGGCTGGCGCGCTCCAGGAAGAGCTCCAGCCGATGGCCGGTGAGCCGCGCCTCGTGCACCGGCCGCGCGTCCCACGGCGCCCACGACTCGGTGGATCGGTTCCAGCGGTACCAGTGGCCGTTGCGCTTGCGGTAGCGGCCGTGCAGCTCGGTGCGGGTCAGGCACCACGTGCCGCCCGGCCCGACGACCACGGCATCGATCCGCGGCGCGCCGGCCATCGCCACGTGGCGAAAGTAGTGGTAACCGTCGTCCAGGCGCCTGCCGAGCCCGCCGGCCACGCGATCGCCGGCCATTGCTCCGAGGTTTGGGAGCGACAGCCGGGACGACCGCGTTCTGAGGGGATGGACGATCATTTGGCCAGGCTCGATCTGGAGTGGGATGCTGCGTCAGGAGGTGCTCAAAGTCTAGCCGGACCATCGGCCATGGGCTAGGGGGAGATCGGTCCGGTGGCTGCTAGCATGGCCGCCGTGAGCGAGATCGAGGCGGCGGTTCGAACGCTGCTGCGCGAGATGGGCGAGGACCCGGAGCGGCAGGGCCTGGTTGGCACGCCGGAGCGGGTGCGCAGGATGTACGCGGAGTTGACCGACGGCTACCGGACCGATCCCGATGCGCTCGTCAACAACGCCTGCTTCGACGTCGACTACGACGAGATGGTGGTCGTGCGCGACATCGAGTTCTTCAGCCTGTGCGAGCACCACCTGCTGCCCTTCTACGGCAGCGCGCACGTCGGCTACCTGCCCCGCGGCCGCGTGGTCGGCCTCTCGAAGATCCCGCGCATCGTCGACATGTACGCCCATCGGCTCCAGATCCAGGAGCGGCTGACGCACGATATCGCCAACTTCCTGATGGAGCGCCTGGAGCCGAAGGGCGTGGCCTGCGTGGTCGAGGCCACCCACCTGTGCACCGTCATGCGCGGGGTGAAGAAGCAGGAGGCGACCATGGTCACCAGCTCGATGCTCGGCACCTTCCGCCGCGACGGCCGTACGCGCGGCGAGTTCCTGACCTTCATCGGGCGCTCGTCCGGATAGCCGATCCAGACGTGCCGTACGCGCCACTGCTGACCGATCCGGAACTGGCCGCCGCCCTTGCGGATCTGCCGGGCTGGCGCCGGGACGGCGACGCCATCGTGCGCACCGTGCGCTGCGAGACCTTTCGCGCCGCCATCGGCCTGGTGAACGCGGTGGCCGATGCCGCCGAGGAGTCCGAGCACCACCCGGACATCGAGATCGTGTGGCGAAGGGTGACGTTCCGTCTGACGAGCAAGGCATCCGGCGGGCTCACCTCGAAGGACATGGACATGGCTGCGACGATCGACCGCCTGGTCGCCGTGCCGGAGAAGGGCGCGGGTAGAATCGCTCGCGAATGACCGATGCCGATCGTTCGACGCCCATCCGCGTCCTGATCGCGAAGCCCGGCCTGGACGGCCACGACCGCGGCGCCAAGGTGCTCGCGCGCGGCCTGCGCGACGAGGGCTTCGAGGTGATCTACACCGGCCTGCGCCAGACGCCGGAGATGATCGTCGACGCCGCCGAGCAGGAGGACGTGGACGTCATCGGCATGTCGATCCTGTCCGGCGCGCACATGGCCCTGCTGCCGCGGGTCGCGGAGCTGGCGCGCGAGCGGGGGCTCGACGACGTGCTGATCGCCGCGGGCGGGATCATCCCGGATGCCGACGTCGCGAAGCTCAAGGGAGCCGGCATAGCGGAGGTCTTCGGGCCGGGGACCAGCATCGGGCAGATCGCGCGCTACTTCCGCGAGAACGCGCGACGGCAGCGGTGAGCGACGCCCTCGCCGACCTCGCCTCCGGCGAGCGGCGGCCGCTGGCGCGCCTGCTGACCCGTATCGAGAACGGCGACCCCACGCTGCGCCCGCTGCTCCCCGGCCTGTTCGCCGCGGGCCGGGGAGGGCACCTGGTCGGCATCACCGGGCCGCCGGGCAGCGGAAAGTCGACGCTGGTCAACGCCCTCATCGGGGAGTGGCGGAGGCGCGACCGCCGCGTTGGCGTGCTCGCGGTGGACCCGTCGTCGCCGTACACCCGCGGCGCGATCCTGGGCGACCGCATCCGGATGATGGACCACGCCGCCGACCGCGACGTCTTCATGCGCTCCATGGCCGCGCGCGGCGAGCTGGGCGGGCTGGCCGCCGCGACCTGGATCGCGGCGGCCGCGCTGGACGCCGCCGGCTACGACCCGGTAGTGGTCGAGACGGTTGGCGCCGGGCAGTCGGAGGTCGAGATTGCGCGCCTGGCGGAAACGACCGTGGTGGTCGAGGTGCCGGAGATGGGCGACGAGGTCCAGGCCATCAAGGCCGGCCTGCTGGAGGTGGCCGACGTCATCGTCGTCAACAAGGGCGACCGGCCCGGCGCCGACCGGGCCGCGCGACAGCTGCGCGCAATGCTCTCGACCGCCGGCGGGCGGGTCGCGCGCAAGCCGCCGCCGATTCTGCTCACCACCGCGACCACCGGCGACGGCGTCGCCGCCCTGGCCGACGCCGTCGACGCCCACCGGTCCCTGGCGCGCCATCCCATCGCGGCTCGCGATCGCGCAGCGCATCAGCTGCGCCGCGCCCTGGCGGCCCTCGTCGCGCAACGAGCAGAGGCCGACACCGTCTGGGAAGAGATGCTCGATGCCGTTGCGCGCCGCAGCATGGATCCACTCACCGCCAGTGCGCAGCTCCTGGACCGCGTTCCACGGACCGTTGACTACTCGACGAGCGAGTCAGCGTCAACCGACGCGCGCGACCGATGACCACGTTCCTCGTCGAGATGCTGCGCGTCCTTCCGAAATGGATGGTCCTGCCCGACCCGATCGCGATGTTGCTCACGTGGCTGGAGGACCAGGGGCGGATCGAGCGCGCCGAGGACGGCGCCTACATCGCGGCGCTGAACGACGGCTCTCGAGGATCCGATGTTCTCATCTTCGCGCGTCCTGCCGAACTTGCCGCATGGTTCGGGACGAGCGATTCCGCCGTTCTCGATCGCGTCTTCCCGTTCGCCCGCACGGGTGCCGACGGTTCTCAGGCGGCCTTCTGGATCGATGAGGG
>JAPSGM010000278.1 GCA_031177555.1 Chloroflexota bacterium | reverse complement strand
CTGCGAGAACAACCAGTACATGGAGTACACACCCATCGGCTCGGTGACCGCGGTGGAGCGGCCCGCCGCCGACCGCGCGGCGGCCTACGGCCTCGAGCCGCTGGTGGTGGACGGCAACGACGTCGAGGCGGTGTACGAGATGGCGCGCCGGACCATCGATCGGGCGCGCGCCGGCGAGGGACCGTCACTGGTCGAGGCGGCGACCTATCGCCACGGCGGCCACTCGCGCGCGGACCCCGGCACGTACCGCCCCGACGAGGAGGTCAAGGCCTGGCTGGCGCGCGACCCCATCCCCGCCCAGCGCCAGCGCCTGCTGGACGCGGGCGTGGAGGCATCGGTCCTGGACGGCATCGACGCGGAGGCCAAGGCCGCCGTGGCCGAGGCCGAGGCGACCGTCAAGGCCGCGCCGGACCCGGACCCCGCGGTGGCGACCACGCAGCTGTGGGCGGACGGAGGCTCGGAATGGCGGAGGTGACCTATCGCCAGGCCGTGGCGCGCGGCATCGCCCAGGAGATGGAGCGCGATGCCAGCGTGGTGATGCTGGGCGAGGACATCGGCGCCGCGGGCGGCGTGTTCAAGACGACCGAGGGCCTGCTCGACCGCTTCGGGCCGGAGCGGGTGCGCGACACGCCCATCAGCGAGCAGGCCATCATCGGCGCCGCGATGGGGGCGGCCATGACCGGGCTGCGACCGGTGGCGGAGCTGATGTTCAGCGACTTCTTCGGGGTGGCCTGGGACATGGTGGCCAACCAGGTCGCGAAGATGCGCTACATGACCGACGGGCAGGTGGCCCTGCCGCTGGTGATCCGAACCGCGAACGGCGGCGGGCTGCGCTTCGGCGCGCAGCACTCGCAGAGCGTCGAGAACTGGGCCATGGCGATCCCCGGCCTGAAGGTCGTGGCGCCGTCCACGCCCGCCGACGTGGTGGGGCTGATGGCGGCCGCCATCCGCGACCCGGACCCGGTCGTCTTCTGCGAGCACAAGGCCCTCCTGGCCGACAAGGGCGAGGTGCCGGACGGCGAGCATGTCGACGAGCTCGGTCGCGCCCGGGTCGCCCGGACCGGCACGGACGCCACCGTCGTCGCCCTGGCGGCGATGGTGCCGCGCGCCGTGGAGGCCGCCGAGCGGCTGGCGGAGGATGGGATCGAGCTCGAGGTGATCGACCTGCGCTCGCTCGTGCCGCTGGACGTCAGCACCGTGCTGGAGTCCGTCCGCAGGACGACCCGGCTGTTCACCGTGGAGGAGAACCCGCGGCTGTGCGGATGGGGCGCGGAGATCGCCTCGATCGTGGCCGAGGAGGGCATCTACGACCTGGACGGGCCGATTGTGCGCATCACGACGCCGCACATCCCCCTGGCCGCCAACCCGGTGCTCGAGGACGAGCAGATGCCGTCCGTGGGACGCATCGCCGACACCGTGCACCGCACGCTCAGGGCGACGGCATGAGCACGGTCGCGGTGGTCGGCACGGGGCGGATGGGCAGCGCCATGGCTCGCAGCCTGGCGCGCGCCGGGTCCGACCTGCTCCTCTACAACCGCACCGAGGACCGATGCCGGCAGCTGGCCGGCGAGCTGGGCGCGCGGGTCGCCGACTCCCCTGCGGATGCCGCCGCGGCGGCCGACGTCACGATCACCATGCTCGCCGACGAGGCCGCGGTCCGGGCGGTGTGGCAGGCGGACGACGGGCTGCTGGCCGGCGCCGGGCCGGGCGGCGTGCTGGTCGACATGAGCACCGTGCCGCCCGACGTCATCCGCTCGTTCGAGGCCGCCGCCCGCGAGCGGGGCGCCGGCATCCTGGACGCGCCGGTCTCCGGCAGCGTGCAGCTCGCCGAGACCGCGAAGCTCACGATCATGGTCGGCGGCGAGGCGGCCGACCTGGAACGGGCGCGCCCGGTCCTGGAGCGGCTGGCCACCCGGATCACCCACATCGGCCCACTGGGAAGCGGCGCAGCCATGAAGCTGTCGGTCAACACCCTGATCTTCGCCCTCAACCAGGCGGTGGCCGAGGCCCTGGTCCTGGCCGAGCGGTCCGGGATCGAGCGCGCCACGGCGTACGAGGTCTTCGCCACGAGCGCCGCGGGCGCGCCGTACGTTGGCTACAAGCGGGACGCCTTCGTCGACCCGGAGGCCGCGGAGGTCGCCTTCTCGCTGGGCCTCGCCGAGAAGGACCTGCGCCTCATCGTCGAGCAGGCCGACCGGATCGGCGTGCGGGCGCCGCAGGCGCGGACCGACCTGGAGCAGGTGCGCGCGGCCATCGGTGACCTGGGCGAGGACCGCGATGCCTCGGCGGTCGCGGTCAACCTGAGGAGCGCGTCTGGCAGCGCGTCGCCGTCCGGAGGAGGGTGAATTTCCAAGACCATCCATGCCATCCATGAGCCTGAACGGGAGAAAGGGAGTGCATCGGTGTCAGACCGCATCCTGATTCGTGGGGGCATCGTCCTGACCCAGGACGAAGGCCTCGGTGAGCTGCCGCATGCCGATGTGCTGATCGAGGGCGATCGCATCGCGGAGGTGGGCGAGAACCTGGCCGCGGACGGCGCCCGCGTGATCGACGCGGAGCGGGACATCGTCATCCCCGGCTTCGTAGACACCCATCGGCACACGTGGGAAACCTCCATCCGCACGTCGGCGCCCGACTACACCCTTGGGGCCTACTTCGGGGCGATCCTGGACAAGTTCGCGCCGAAGTACCGGCCCGATGACGTCTACGCCGGCAACCTGTGGGGCTCGCTGGAGTGCCTGAACGCGGGCATCACCACGCTCGTCGACTGGTCGCACATCATGAACTCTCCCGCCCACGCCGATGCCGCGGTGCAGGGCCTGCGCGACGCCGGGCTGCGCGCCGTCTTCGCGTTCGGCTTCCCGAACACCTCGATCCAGGACTGGTGGTTCGGCCCCGACTACGCGGGCTCCGTGGAGCGCATCAACGGCGACGAGGCGCGCCGGGTCCGCCGCGACCACCTCTCCGACG
>JAPSGM010000277.1 GCA_031177555.1 Chloroflexota bacterium | reverse complement strand
GCCCCGATCCGATCCACCTCGCCCTGACCGGGCCCCGCGTATCGCGGGAGGGCCTCGTCAGGAGCCACTACTTTCATGTCCTTCTCTACGCTCGGGCTTGCGCCCGAACTGCTCCGTGCCGTCGCGTCGCGGGGCTACACCGAACCAACCCCCGTCCAGAGCCAGGCGATCCCGCTGGTGCTGGCCGGCCGTGACCTGCTCGCCGGCGCCCAGACCGGCACCGGAAAGACCGCGGCCTTCGTCCTGCCGATGCTGCAGCGCCTGTCGACCTCCCACGATCGCGAGCTTGCGGCCGCCGGCCGTCCACGCATCCGCGCCCTGATCCTGACGCCCACGCGCGAGCTGGCGATCCAGGTCGAGGAGAGCGTCCGCGTCTACGGCGGCGGCCGTCGCCGCTCGACGGCCATCTACGGCGGCGTTGGCTTCGGTGGCCAGGTGGCCGCCCTGCGCCGCGGCGCCGAGATCGTGGTGGCCACGCCCGGCCGCCTGCTCGACCATGCCCGCCAGGGAACGATCGACCTGCGATCGGTCGAGATCCTGGTCCTGGACGAGGCCGACCGCATGCTCGACATGGGCTTCATCCGCGACATCCGCTCGGTGCTGGCGCTGCTGCCGGACCGGCGCCAGAACCTGCTGTTCAGCGCCACCTTCTCGCGGGAGATCCGCGGGCTCGCGGAGGGCCTGCTGAACAGCCCGGCATCGGTCCAGGCCACGCCGCGCAACACGCCGACGGCCCTGGTGCGCCAGGTCGCCCACCCCGTCGACCGATCCCGCAAGCGCGAGCTGTTGTCGCACCTCGTGCGCAGCCATGCCGTCGACCAGGCGCTGGTCTTCACGCGCACCAAGCACGGCGCCAACAAGCTCGCCCAGCAACTCTGGGCCGATGGGATCGCGACCGCCACGATCCACGGCAACAGGTCCCAGCCCCAGCGCCTGCGGGCGCTGAGCGACTTCAAGGCCGGCCGGGTGACGCTGCTTATCGCCACCGAGGTGGCGGCGCGAGGCCTGGATATCGAGCAGCTGCCGCACGTCGTCAACTACGAGCTACCGATGGTCCCTTCCGATTACGTTCATCGGATCGGTCGGACCGGCCGCGCGGGCGTGGAAGGCGACGCCATCTCGCTGGTGTGCGTGGACGAGACTCCGCTGCTGCGCGACATCGAGCGCCTGCTCGGCGCGCCGATCCCCAGCCTGGTGGTTGCCGGCTTCGAGCCGGACCCATCCATACGCCCGGAACCCGTCAGGCTGCGTTCGGCGGGAGGCGCCGGCCACGGAGCGGCGGGTCGTCACCACCATGCCCCACGGTCGCGAGGCGCGTCGTCCGGGGCGTTCGGTGGCTCGCGCCGTGGAGGCGGCCAGCGAGTTGGTCGCCCGCGCCGCCACGAAATCCCCGGCTCGTCGATTGGCAATCAGGCTGGCCGCTGGAGCAGCCTTCCGGGCGAGCGCAAGCACCGCTGAACGCGTCGGAGGGCCGGACCGGGAAGGGTCCGACCCTCCTGCGCGCAGTCCGCAGAGACGCCCCCTCGGCCTTGCAAGGATTCCCGGACTGACGTCCGCCGAGCAGGCCGCGCTCGCGGATCCGACGTGGTCCGGTGTCGCATGGCCCGTGCCAACTAGGCGCCGGCCTCGATGACGGAGAGGATGTTCCCGGCGGGATCGGTGAACCAGGCGATGGTCGGACCGTTTCCGCGCATGACGCCGCGCTCGTCCTGCCCAAACTCGGGGCCGTAGTGCTCGAACTTCACGCCGCGGCGCAATAGCTCGTCCACGGCAGCGTCGACATCGGGCACCGGGAAGTTGAGGCAGGTGTAGCTGGCGGGCTGGTGGTCGTCCTTGGGGTAGATCAGCACCTGCACGCCGCTGCCGAGGTGGAGGGTCAGGTTCCCGTTCTCCTCGGTGACCTCCAGGCCGAGGGTCTCGGCGTAGAAGCGGCGGGTGGCGGGGATGTCGTTGGACGAGAGGCCCGAGAAGGCGGGGCTCCGCGCGAGCATGGCGTGTCTCCTGTGCGTGAGGGTAGGACTGTGCGGCGAGCGGGTACTCATCGATGCCGGGAACTCCGGCACGGCACGTGCGGTAGCGGGCTTCATGACCCAGACGGACCAGACGCCCTCGAACGCGCCTGACGCACCTGATTCTGACGCCATCGAGGCGACCGGGCTCGAGCCGTACGGCCCACAGGGCCAGGCGATCTACGACGGGCTGGTGACGGCCGCCCGTGCGCGGGAGTTCGTCTTCTACTCCGCCCTGGGCGACGAGCTGGGCCTCGACCTCCAGGACGAGCGAGAGCGGCTGCGCCTGTGGGACGTGCTGTGCGAGATCAGCCGGTCGGAGGTCTCGGTGGGTAGGCCGTTGCTCTCGGCCATCTGCGTCCAGCAGCAGGACCACCTGCCCGGCCACACCTTCTTCGCCCTGGGCACGGAGCTTGGGCTGGTGCGGCCCGGCGAGGACGAGGTGGCGTTCGCGGTCCGCCAGATCAAGGCCGTGCACGACCACTGGTCCGAGATGGCGCCGTTCGGGGAGCGCGAGCCGCAGGAGCTGGTCTAGGACCGCTCCGGCATGACGGCCGATTGGCAGGCAACCTGTCGCGCAGGCGATAGAAATCGCGTCCGCAGGGGGATTGTGTGGTCACGCCGCAGGGCATAGGCTTCTCATCACGGACCGGCGAGAGCACCGGCCACACAAGAAATGAAAAGGGAGACGCACGATGGCATCCGACGAGAAAATGAAGGACACCGAGGGCCACAAGCTCTCGCGTGACGCCTGGGCGCGCGACGCCGCTGCCCGCAACGACGCGGAGAAGGAGGAGGACGCCGAGGGCCACAAGTTCTCTCGCCTCGCGGACGAGGAGGAAGACACCGAGGGCCACAAGTTCTCGCGCCACGCCGGTGACGAGGACGACGTCGAGGGACATAAGTTCTCGCGCCACGCCGGTGACGAGGACGACGTCGAGGGACACAAGTTCTCGCGCCACGCCGG
>JAPSGM010000095.1 GCA_031177555.1 Chloroflexota bacterium | reverse complement strand
CACCCGAATCGAGGAACGATGGCCCTCCCGAATCCAGCGCTCAAGCAGATCCCGGACAGCTACAAGTACGGCTGGCACGACCCGGAGATGGTGCCCCTCAACATCATGAAGAAGGGGCTCTCGGCCGAGGTGGTCGAGGAGATCAGCCGCTTCAAGGGCGAGCCGGAGTGGATGACCAAGCTGCGGCTCAAGGCGTACCGCCACTTCGAGTCGCGGCCGACGCCGACGTGGGGCGCCGACCTGTCACCGATCGACTTCCAGGACATCTACTACTACGCCGCGCCGACCAGCAAGTCGGTGCAGTCCTGGGACGACGTGCCGGAGTACATCCGCCGCACCTACGACAAGCTGGGCATTCCTGAGGCGGAGAAGAAGTACCTGGCCGGCGTGGGCGGGCAGTACGACAGCGAGGTCGTCTACCACAACATCCGGACCGAGCTGGAGGCCCAGGGCGTCATCTTCATGGGCACCGACCAGGCCCTGAAGGAGCACCCGGCGTTCTTCAAGGAGTACTTCGGCACCGTCATCCCGCCGAACGACAACAAGCTGGCGGCGCTGAACACCGCGGTCTGGTCCGGCGGCAGCTTCATCTACGTGCCGAAGGGGGTCCAGGTCGAGCTGCCGCTGCAGGCGTACTTCCGGATCAACACCGAGAGCGTGGGCCAGTTCGAGCGGACGCTGATCATCGCGGACGAGGGCGCGTCGGTCCATTACGTGGAGGGCTGCACGGCGCCGACGTACACCAGCGCCAGCCTGCACTCGGCGGTGGTCGAGATCATCGTCAAGAAGGGCGCGCGGGTCCGCTACACGACCATCCAGAACTGGAGCCACAACGTCTACAACCTCGTCACCAAGCGGGCGGTGGCCTACGAGGACTCGGTGATGGAGTGGGTCGACGGCAACCTGGGGTCGCGGGTGACCATGAAGTACCCGTCCATCTACCTGCTCGGCGAGCGGGCGCATGGCGAGGTGCTCAGCATCGCGTTCGCCGGCGAGGGGCAGCACCAGGACGCCGGCGGCAAGATCATCCACGCCGCGCCCAATACGACCAGCCTGATCACCTCGAAGTCGATCTCCAAGGGGACCGGCCGCACCAGCTACCGCGGCCTGGTCAAGGTCTACCCCGGCTGCGAGAAGTCGAAGTCCACGGTCCGCTGCGACGCACTGATCCTGGACGACGAGGCGCGCAGCGACACGTACCCGTACATGGAGATCGATGAGGAGGACGTCACCATCGGGCACGAGGCGACCGTCTCCAAGGTCGGCAGCGAGCAGCTCTTCTACCTGATGAGCCGCGGCCTTTCGGAGGCCGAGGCGAGCGCGATGATCGTGAACGGCTTCATCGAGCCGATCGTCAAGGAGCTGCCGATGGAGTACGCGGTCGAGATGAACCGCCTCATCCAGCTCCAGATGGAAGGCGCGGTCGGTTAGCCGGATGACGACCGGAACCGATATCGCCGCGCCACCCCGTGGCTCGGCGCTCGACGCCGGGGCGATCGCGGCCATCTCCGAGCGCCAGGACGAGCCCGATTGGCTCCGTGACCTGCGCGGCCACTGGTGGCGGCGCGTGGAGGGCACGCCCTGGCCCACCGGCCAGGAGGAGGAGTGGCGCCGCACTTCCCTGGAGGGCCTGCCGCGCGACGCCGACCTGCTGACCGAAGCCCCGCTCCCGGCGCACGACCTCGACCCGCGGCTCGCCGAGGCCGGCGTCGTGTTCGGCGACCTGCGCGACGTGGTCGGCAGCCATCCCGACCTCGTGCGGCGCCTCGTCGGGCAGCGCCAGACGCTGTCCGCCCACGCTCGCAGCTGGGCACTGGCCCACGCGGCCTGGACCGGCGGCACCTTCCTCTACGTCCCGGCCGGCGTGTCGATCGATACGACGCTGTTCGTCCACAACCAGCTGCCCGACGGCGAGCTGGCGTGGTTCCCGCTGACCGTGGTCGTGGCCGAGGAGGGCAGCGACGTGTCGCTGCTCGAGGAGGTGTCCGGGCCGGACGGCAACGCCGCGTGGTACGGCGGGGTGCTGGACCTCGTCGCCGGGCCGGGCGCCCGGGTCCGCTATGCGAACCTGCAGCGGCTGGGCGAGGGCGCCTGGAACATCGGCGCCAAGCGGGTGGAGGTCGGGCAGGATGCCGAGGTCACGACGCTGGACGCGCAGGTCGGCTCATCGGTCACCAAGGTGGGCCTGGACGTGCGCATGGCCGGCAAGGGCGGGACGTCGCGCCTGCTCGGCCTGCTGGCCGCGGGAGGCAAGCAGCACATCGACATCGACAGCGTGCAGGACCTGATCGCCAGCCACACCACCTCGGACCTGCTCTACCTGTCGGCCCTCTACGACGAGGCACGGGCCGCCTTCTACGGCGTCACCCGCGTCGAGCGCGAGGCCAAGGGCACCAGCAGCTACCAGGAGTGCCGCAACCTCCTGCTCAGCCCGAATGCCGGCGCCGAGCCGATCCCGGTGCTCGAGATCGAGACGAACGACATCCTGCGCTGCGGGCACGGCGCCACCGCCGGCGCCATCGACCCGGTGCAGCGCTTCTACGCCCAGACCCGCGGCCTCACGGCCGACGAGGCGGAGCGCATGATCGTGCGCGGCTTCTTCGAGCAGGTGGTGTCGCAGGTCAACTCCGAGACGATCCGGCAGCGGGTGCTGTCCGCCCTGGCCCCGCGCATCGGCGCCTCGGAGGATGACCTGCTGACCGGGGCGGTGGCCGCATGACCACGGCACGTTCCGGCTTCGTCACCGACCTGCAGGCGGCCGAGGTCACGCCCGGCACGGTGCGCGTGGTCGAGATGGACGGCCGCTCGCTGTGCATCGGCCTGACCGAGGACGGGGAGTGGGGCGCCATCGACAATGTGTGCACGCACGACGGCGGGGTGCTGGGCGAGGGCGAGCTCGACGACAACGCGGTCGAGTGCCCACGGCACGGCGGCCGCTTCGACCTGTTCACCGGGCGCGTCCTCGCGCTGCCCCCGGTCCGGCCGGTGCACGCCTACGCGGCCCGGGTCGAGGACGGCCGCCTGGTGGTGGAGCTGCCATGAAGCTGTCGACGCGCGCCGAGTACGGCGTCCGCATCCTGGTCGCGCTGGCCCGCGCCGAGGGGGACGGCCCGCAGTCGCTGACCGCCATGGCGCGCTCGGAGAAGCTGCCGCACGCCTACCTGGAACAGCTGGTCCGCGACCTTCGCCGCGCGGCGCTGGTGACGGCCACCCGCGGCAAGGCGGGCGGCTACCAGCTCTCGCGCCCGGCCAGCGAGATCAGCCTGGTCGAGGCCGTGCGGGCCCTGGACGGGCCGCTGCTGGAGATGCCGTGCGCCGGGCCCGACAACCTGGAAGTCTGCGACCGGCCGCAGGACTGCAGCGTCCACGAGCTGTTCTCCCGCGTCCACGACTCGCTGGAGGACACGCTCTCGGCCACCAGCCTCGCCGACGTGGTGGCCACGGCCGGCGGTCCGCCCTACCCGATGGCGGTGCGCCGCCGCCGGGCCGCGCTCCACGCCGCGCAGAACGCCGCCGCGACGAGCATGACATCAACCGCAGCCGCATCGGCCCAGGCGCCGGTGCCGGCCGCTCCGACACGCTAGGAAGACAGGAAACGACACGGCATGACCGACCAGCTGGAGATCCGCGACCTCGAGGTCAGCATCGCGCGCAAGAAGATCCTCAAGGGCCTGAGCCTGACCGTGAAGCAGGGCGAGGTCCACGCCCTGATGGGCCCGAACGGGTCGGGCAAGACGAGCTTGGCCTATACGCTGCTGGGACACCCCGACTACCACGTCGACGCCGGCAGCATCAGCTGGGCCGGTGATGACCTGCTGCAGGGCCCCACGCCCCAGGGCATGTCGCCCGACAAGCGCGCCCGGGCCGGCCTGTTCCTGGCCTTCCAGTACCCCAGCGCCATCCCCGGCGTCACCGTGGCCAGCTTCCTGCGCAACATCTACAACGCGGTCCATCACCCGAAGCCGGCGGACGAGACGGGCGAGACCTCGATCAAGTACACCGGCATCCCGCTCGCGAAGTTCCGCAGGCTGATGGAGGAGAAGATGGCGCTCCTCCACATCGATCCCTCATTCGCGTCGCGCTACGTGAACGACGGGTTCTCAGGCGGCGAGAAGAAGCGGCTGGAGATGCTGCAGATGGCCGTGGTCGGGCCGCGCATGGCGATCCTGGACGAGACCGATTCCGGCCTGGACATCGACGCGCTGCGGGCGGTGGCGGAGGGCATCAACGCCTCCCTCTCCCCCGAGATGGGCGTCCTCCTGATCACCCACTACCAGCGCATGCTGAACTACGTGAAGCCGCACTTCGTGCACGTCCTGCTCGACGGCCGGGTGGTGATGTCCGGCGGCGAGGAGCTCTCGCACCAGCTCGAGGCGAACGGCTACGAGTGGGTGCGCGAGCAGGTCGGGCTGCCCGGGGGCGCTGGGGACGAGGCTTCCGAGCCCGTGGCGGAGCACGTCTAAACTAGGCCCATGGCAGTCGAACCGGCGAGCCCCATCACGACCCGCACCATCGGCCCCGGTGCCTTCTCGGGCACCGCGCTGCGCGGCGACTTTCCGGTCTTCGACGCGCCGACGCGCCAGGGCAAGCGGCTCGTCTACCTGGACGCGGCGGCCAGCAGCCCCAAGCCGCGCGCCGTCATCGAGGCCCTGGCCGACGCCTACGCGCACCACTACGCCAACGTGCACCGTGGCATCTACGAGCTCTCGGAGGACGCCACCGCCCGGTTCGAGGGGGCGCGCCGCAGGGTGGCCGGCTTCATCGGGGCGCCGTCCGAGCGCGAGATCGTCTTCGTCCGCAACGCCACCGAGGCGATCAACCTGGTCGCCTACTCGTGGGGCCGCACGAACCTGAGCCCGGGGGACCGGCTGCTGACCACGCAGCTCGAGCACCACGCCAACATCGTGCCGTGGCAGCAGCTCACCGCCGAGGTTGGTGCCACGCTGGAGTACGTGGCCATCACTGACGACGGCCGGCTGGACATGGACGACCTGGCCGCCAAGCTGGCCAACGGCCCGAAGCTGCTGGCCCTGGCGCAGGTCAGCAACGCGCTGGGGACCATCAACCCGGTCGCCGAGATCACCGAGATGGCGCACCGCGCCGGCGCCCTGGTGCTGGTTGACGCCGCCCAGTCGGCCCCCCACATGCCGATCGACGTGCGCCAGATCGGGTGCGACTTCCTGGCATTGTCGGGCCACAAGATGCTCGGTCCGTCCGGCATCGGAATCCTGTGGGGCCGCCGCGAGCTCCTCGACGCCATGCCGCCGTTCATGACCGGCGGCAGCATGATCATTCGCGTCACGCTGGAGGGCGCCGAGTTCAACGAGGTGCCCTACCGCTTCGAGGCCGGCACGCCGGCGATCGCCGAGGCCATCGGGCTGGGAGCCGCCATCGATTACCTGGACGCGCTGGGCATGGACAACGTGCGCGAGCACGAGCGCCTCCTGTTCGAGCGGGCGTGGGCCGCGCTGGGCGAGATCCCCGGCGTGCGGCGGCTGGGTCCGGACGATCCCGACACGCACGCCGGCGTCATCAGCTTCGTGCTGGACGGCATCCACCCGCACGACGTGGCCACCGTCTTCGACCACGAGGGCGTCGCGGTGCGCGCCGGCCACCACTGCGCCATGCCGGTGATGACGCGCTACGACCTCCCGGCCACCACCCGCGCCAGCTTCTACCTCTACAACGACACCGATGACGTGGACGCCCTGACCGATGCCGTGCGCGCCACCCAGCAGGTCTTCGGGGGCTGATGGACAACCTCTACCGCGACTTCATCCTGGAGCACTACCGCAACCCGCACAACAAGGGCGTGCTCGACCCGCACGACCTGCATTTCGCCGACTCGAACCCGACCTGTGGCGACGAGATGAGCATGTCGCTGCGCCTCGACGACGGAAAGGAGCGCATCGCCGACGTCGCCTTCGACGGGCGCGGCTGCGCCATCAGCCAGGCATCGGCCTCGATCCTGACCGACGACCTGCGCGGGAAGAGCCTCGACGACGTCCGCGCGATGGATCCGGGGGAGCTGCTGGACGACCTGGGCGTCCCCATCGGCCCGGCGCGGCTGAAGTGCGCGCTGCTCTCCTACAAGGTGCTCCAGGGCGCGGTGCAGGGCGGCGCTGTCGCGTGGCCCGAGGAGGCGGAGGCTGTCGGCTGATCCGCGCCTGACGGTGCGCCAGGTTCAGGCCTCCGAGGCGCTGCGGCTCGTCGAGGCGGGGCACCGGGTGGTGGACGTCCGCGAGCCGTGGGAGTGGGACGCGGGACACGTGGCAGGGGCCACGCACATCCCGCTGGCCGACCTGCCGGCGCGGCTCGAGGCGGAGCTGCCCGATCGCGAGGCGCCCGTCCTGCTCTACTGCCGCACCGGGTCTCGCTCCGAGCGGGCGGCGCAGCTCCTGGCGGCGCGCGGCTACACCGGCGTCGTGAACCTGGCCGACCGCATCGAGCGCTGGCAGGCCCTGGGCGGGGAGTGGGAGGCCGGGCCGCAGCCGCTCAGCGCCGAGCAGCGGCGCTGCTACGGCCGCCAGCTGCTGATGCCGGAGATCGGCGCCGAGGGCCAGCGCAAGCTCCTCGACGCAAGGTCCTGATCGTGGGCGCCGGCGGGCTGGGCTCGCCGGCGGCGCTGTTACGCGATCGACGGCGCAGGCGACGACGTGGTCGCCATCTTCCACTCGCACCCGCGCTCGCCCGCCGTGCCGTCGCCGGCGGACCTGCGCTCTGCGACGCACCCGGACGCGACTACGTCATCGCCAGCCTGGCCGATGCCGGGGCGCCACCGGAACGCGCGCTGCGGGCCTGGCGCATCCGCGACGGCGCCGCGGCCGAGGTCCCGCTTAGCCTGGCCTAGTCGGCCCGCACCACGTCGAGCACCTCGCCGCCCGCCAGGTCCAGCAGGACGTCCAGGCGCGGCGCGCCCTCCTCGCCGCCCGAGCGGTAGGCGAGCCAGTAGCGATCCGTCTCCGGCGGCGGCAGCCACCGCGCGCTGACCAGGGCCAGGCCCTCCAGGCGCTCCGGGTCGAGCGTCGCGCGCGCCGCCGCGTCGAGCTCGGCCTCCAGCCCCGCGGGGTAGCCGTGCAGGTCGGTGCCGACCAGCTCGACGTGCCGCGCATCCGGGTCGACGGTGAAGGAATAGAGGTCCGTCCCGGCCTCGCCGTTGGCCGCGCCGGCCAGCTCCAGGCTGCAGGCGTCCGGGCCGCAGGCGGCGCTGATCGACAGGGACTGCCACG